>JBBQEC010000027.1:0-15885 GCA_038320305.1 Candidatus Limnocylindrales bacterium
GGTCGAACGCGTCGGCGAAAGCCGCGTCGAGATCCTTGCCCTGGTCGATATCCCTGTCACGCTCATGGGCCTCGCCCGGCACAATGTCTCCAACGCGCTCGCTGCTGCGGCCGGCGCTCGCGCGCTGGGCATCGCGTCGGATGTCGTGGCGGCCGGGTTACGCGACTTCGGCAACAACCCGGATCTCATGCCGGGCCGCCTCAACCTGTACGTCCGTGGTGACGAACTCGTGATCGTCGACTACGCGCACAACGAGGCGGGCCTCGCAGCGCTGCTCGATACGGCACAGGGGCTGCTAGGCAAGCGCGGCAAGCGGCGCGCGACGATGACCGTTGTCATCGGCACTGCCGGGGATCGGCCGGACGATTCGCTTCGCGCGATCGGCCAACTCGCCGGCAAACTGGGCGATCGACTGGCAATCAAGGAGTCTCTGACGTTCCTGCGTGGCCGCACCCGCGCAGGTGTGATCGGCGAATTCGTGGCAGGCGCGCGTGCGGCCGGAGTTGCTGCGGCAGATATCCCGGTCTACGTCGACGAGCTCGACGCGCTCAAGGCGGAGCTCGGCGCGGTCAGCGATCGACCACACGTGATCGTCGAGATGTGCCAGGAACAGCGCCCCGAAATGCGCGAATACCTTCTCGGCGTCGGCTTCACCGAGGTCACCGACGCCCGCTTACTGGGTAGGTTCCGCCGCTAGACCTTTCTACGATGAACGACCCCCAGTATGCCGACAGGTTCACCGCCTGGGTCATCGCGGGCCACGAACTCGTCACCCAGCCGGCTCAGCGCATCGCGCAGATCGGCGATGGCCGACTCGCTCAGGCGCACGCCAAGCCGTAGCGTCGCGAGGACTGTGTCGGGTCCGGCTTCGAGTAGCTCGTCGCGGACCGCATCGATGATCGAGACGGCCGTACCCGCATTGGGCATGAGCCGGACCTGCCACGACTTTCCCGTCGCGTGGTACGGCCGTTCGAGAGCTCCCCGCTTGCCGCTGCGTACCTCGTCAGGAGCCAGAAAGCCCGTACGCACGAGCTCGCGCACGTGGTGTAGCACGGTGCCCGGATCGCGGCCGAGGCGCTCTGCAATCTGCTTGTTGGTCAGGGGTGTCTCAAGCGTCAGACGAAGGATCCGCCAGCGCAGTGGATGGCCCAGCGCACGCATCTCCTCCGTTGTTGCTTCTCGTTCTTCTGTCGTTCGAGAACCTCCGTCGTTCTAGTGATGGACTATTCTCCATCAGTGGGTTACGATCCATCGCATTATGATCACACACCTTGCGGGCCTGCTTACCGTCCTCGCGACAGGTGCCGTTCTTGTTGCCTGCGCTTCAACTCCAGCACACAGCAGCCCAGCTGAGTCGACGCCCTTGTCCTCAGGCTCAACCTCGCCGCGAGCATCGTCCGTTCCCGATCAGACCCCCATTGTCAGAGAGTCGCAAACGCCGCCACCAGCAGCCACGTCTACTTCCCCAACGTCGACGCCGGCCGCTTCGCTCCTCCCGTCCACATTCCGAGTGGGCCGCGGCGTCCTTGGTATCGTCGAGACCGGCGGCACGGTGTGGGTAGCCGTCTACTGGGACGCACAATTGGCTGCGATTGACCCTTCGACACGTGAAGTCGTAAGGACTGTCGATGTCGGCCTCGGCGCCATCGGCGTCGCTGCTGGAGCTGGGTCAGTCTGGGTCACGGTCCACGAGACGAACGAGGTCGTGCGCGTGGATCCGCACAGCGGCGCGGTCATCGCCCGGATCGACGTCCCGGATCAGCCCGAAGGGATAGCCGCGGACGACGGCGCGGTGTGGATATCCAGCGAGGGCACGCGGCAGCTGGTGCGCATCGATCCGGCCACGAACCAGGTCGTGGCCACGATCAAGGTGGGCGACGAGCCTCGCCACGTTGGTCTTGGCTTCGGCTCTGTGTGGGTCACGAACTACGGCTCAGGCACGATCACGCGCGTCGATCCAACCACAGACAAGGTGGTCAAGACGATCAAGGCGGATGCCGGCACGGAGGGCATCTGCTTCGCCGCCGGATCCGTTTGGGTCGCCAACGTCGACGGCGGCACTGTTACGCGTGTTGATCCCGAGACGAACGAGGTCGTCGCCACGTTCGACGGTGGCCTGTTCAATGAAGGCCTGGCTGCGCGCGGCGACGAGATCTGGCTCGCGGTCACGGGACACGACGAGGTGGCACCCATCGATCCGGCCACGAACACCGTCGGCGACGGCATTGCCACCGAGCGAAGTCCGCGCAGGATCCTGATTCGAGACACAGAGCTGTGGGTGACAAACACGGACGCGGGCACCATCAGCGTCATCCCTCTCGACTAGCAGGTGCCGATCCCACGGCCATCGCGATATTCCCGATGAGCGGCAGACACCGTGTCATCGGCGACTCGAGAAGCAGCTAGCCCTCTTCGGCGTCGAGCTCGCCTGGATCGGCGATGGCGCGGATACCATGCGCCTTTGCGTCGGCCATGACGCGCCGGTAGACCGCGGCGATGTCGTCGCTGCACAGCATGACAAGGTCGCCGCGGCGAGCGTCGTGCATCGCGGCAACGGCCGCTTCCTGCTCATCGAGGACGATCTTGACCGCGCTGCACCGCGCGCCGGCCTGGGCCATGCCCTTCTCGACGCCCGCCTTGACGAGTTCGGCTGAGTAGCCCGGCTGGCGGCCGCGGCGGTTGCGATCCTCGCGCACGATGATCTCATCGAAAGACTGCGCGGCGAGTCGGCCGTATTCGCTGTGGTCTTCTTCGCGCCGGTCACCTGGAATGCCTATGACACCGATAGCGCGACCAGTCTGGCCCTCCGCGGCGTCACCATTCTGTGGAGCCATCATCAGGTCAACGAACTCGGTCAGCCGGCGCATTCCGTCGACGTTGTGGCAGTAGTCAAGGATGACGCGGTAACCGTCGATGGGCACCTCGTTCAGGCGGCCGGGAGCCTGGAAGAAGGAAGTGCTGAACGTGCGCAGGCCCTGGCGGATGTCGTGCATATGCGCGCCCGCCGCCCAGGCGGCCGCGGCAGCTGCCAGTGCATTTGACACGTTCATGCGCGCGCGACCGCCGAACGTGGCCGGGATCAGGTGCGTGTACAGAAGGGGCATGGTCCGATCCGCATGGCGCAGCACGATCAGCTCGCCGTCGTCTGTCTGACGCGTCACCATTGCCGCGCCGCCGCGGCCGGTGTGGCCGTCGACGCGGTCGAAGCCCTCCTCATCCGCCGTCTGGGCCATCGAGAAATAAACGACGCTGCCACGGCACTGGCGCGCCATCCGCGCCACGAGCGGATCGTCGGCATTGAGCACGGCGGTGCCGGCGCGCGGAACCGCGTCGACGAGAACCGATTTGACGTGCGCAAGCTGGCTGATCGTCTCGACGCCGCGTAGGCCCAGGTGGTCGCCGGTGACGTTCGTCACCACGGCAACGTCGTTGCGGTCGTAACCCAATCCTTCGCGGAGGATGCCGCCACGGGCGACCTCGAACACGGCGGTGTCAACGGACGGATTCTGCAGCACCATCTGTGCCGACTTGGGGCCGGACATGTCGCCCTTCCTCATCAGCCGCCCGTCGATGACGATGCCATCCGTCGTGGTCATGCCAACCCGCCGGCCCATCAGCTTGAAGATGTGCCCGATCATGCGCACCGTCGTTGTCTTGCCGTTTGTGCCGGTCACGCTGATGATCGGGATGCGCGCGTTCGAGCCCGGCGCGAAAAGCAGGTCGATGACAGGCTTGGCTACGAACTGCGGCTCGCCCTCCGTTGGATTTGTGTGCATCCGGAAGCCGGGCGCCGCATTGACCTCGACGATGGCACCGCCCTTCTCGCGCACCGGCAGCGTGATGTCCGGAGCGATGAAGTCGATGCCCGCAACATCCAGGCCCACGACGCGCGCGGCCGTCTCGGCGATCTCGACGTTGTCCGGGTGGGCCTCGTGCGTTCGATCCACAGACGTGCCGCCCGTCGACATGTTGCCGGTTGCCGCGAGCATCACGCGCTGACCCTTGGGCGGCGCTCCGTCGATCTGGAAGCCCTGCTTGGCGACGAGCTCCTCGGCGCCCGGCGTGACCCGGATGCGCGTGAGCACCTTCTCGTGGCCGATACCGCGCCGTGGATCAGCGTTCTCGATCTCGACCAACTCGCGCACGGTGTGCTTGCCGTCGCCCACGACGCTCGCCGGCACGCGCTCCGCGACTGCGGCCAGCTTGCCGCCGATGACGAGGACGCGATAGTCGTTACCCGTCACGAACGTCTCGACGACGACATCGCCATTGCGGCTCTCGTCGTACGCCGGCCCGAAGGCTCGGCGCACATCGTCGTCCGTGCGCAGGTCAAGGGCGACGCCGCGGCCGTGGTTGCCGTCGAGCGGCTTTACGACGCACGGGTAGCCGATCTGTGCCGCTGCCTCGACCGCAGCGGCCTCGCTGCGAACTACGCGGGACTTCGGCACGGGCAGACCCGCCGAGCTGAGGAGCGAGTTGGTGACGCTCTTGTCAGATGCAATGTCGACGGCGATGGCGCTCGTGCGCGAGGTCATCGTGGCCCGGATGCGCTGCTGATGAACGCCCTGACCGAGCTGGACAAGGCTCGAGCGGTCGAGTCGGATCCATGGGATATCGCGCGACACGGCCTCGTCGACGATTGCCTGCGTCGACGGCCCGAACGCGCGCCGCTCGGCGATGAGGATCAGGTTCTCAAGTCTCTCGACGAAATCGAGGGGCGCCTCCTCAGGCGAGACGAGGTAGTTGACGAGGGCCACGGCCACTTGACCGGCTTCGCGTCCGACGTCCTCGTCGCGGAACTCGTAGACCACGTTGTACTGGCCGCGCTCGCCCGGAACGCTGCGTGTCTTGCCCGCGTGCGCCTCCGTGCCCGCGAGGTTCTCGAGCTCCAGAGCGACGTGCTCGGTCACGTGGCCGAGCCACGTCCCGTCGTGAAGTCGGGTTACGAACCCTCCCCTCCGACCAAGCGAGCAGGCGTGCTCCTCGAGTGTCGGCACCAGCTCAATCAAGGCTTCGTTGAAGCCCGGGATGGTGTTGCTCGGGAAGTCCTCGAGCATGCCAAGATCGACGAGCATGGCGATCGCGGGCCGGCGCGACCACGTGTTCGGTCCGCGCAGGATGTGCGTCTCAAGGACGCGCAGGGTGGGGTGCGGTTGTGCCTGCTCTGTGGCCATCGGCGCCTAGCTCGAAGCGAGGGTGTCGACGTCCAGCGCGCGCAGCATGGGCGCCGCGAGCCGCTCGCGGCGATCGAGGTCGAAACGGTAGCCGGCCGGTAGGGAGTGCAGGATCACGTTGCTGATCATGAGGGGTCGGTGCGCCTTCACCTCCCACGCGTCGGTATCGGAATTGACGCCGTCGATGATGGTCACGCTGCGCCTGCCGATGACCTCGAGGACGCGGTCCGGGCCGACGACGCCAGCGGTGTCCTCGTCAACTCCGATGCCCAGCAGCGACGGATTCTGGGCGATGATCGCGAGCAGCCGACCCAGACGGTTGCGCTGCTCGAAATGCTGGTCGACGATCACACCGGGCAGAATGCCCAGGCCCGCGGCCATCTGCACCATGCGCTGTTTCGGCGTCGCGCCGCTCGCCCCGAATGCGACCATGTGTGTGCTCATCGCGGAGGCGCCAGCGCTCGTGCCGGCTACAACGGCGCCTTCGCGGTGGCGCCGCGCGACAGCCAACGCCAGCGGGGTGCCGCCAATCGTCGACGAAAGCCTGAGCTGGTTGCCACCCGTGAGGAAAATGCCCGACGCCTCGCGGACAGCGCTGACCGCGATTGGGTCCGAGCACTGCGCGCGGGTGACCGTGTGAATCGGAGTCACCTCCGCGGCGCCGAGCTCTGTGAACACGCGGCGATACATCTCGCCGGCCAAAGGGCCAAGCGATGAGGCGGCCGAAATCACCGCAATACGTGCGTCATGGCCTCCGGCGAGCTTGACAAAACGCGACAAGATGACGCGCTCCCGAACCTTGTCTTCCGCGCCGCCGATGACGATGACATGCCCCTCAGTCATCCGCCGGAGTATAGCCACGAACACCCTTGTCCAAGGCCGAGGTCTGAGCCCATGAGGGATATGGACTTGCGCGAATCGCTAAGATTGCCACGGGCGGGGGCGCCCAACACGTTTGGTCGAGGAGGACGAACGGAGCCCCGCCCGACTTTCCTGAGTCCTGATGCCTGACCTTGGCTCGCCCGCAGCGCGAACCGGCTACCGTCATCAGCCGTGAGCGAGACGATGCGCAAGGAGCTCAAGCTGGCCCGCGGGCTACCCGCGCGCCTGCGCGATCCGCGCCGGATACTGGCCATCGTCCTGCTCGCGATTTCGGCGGGGACCGTGCTCGCCTTCCTTGTGGCGCGCGGACAGCTCGCCGGGTCAGATGCATTCGCCTACTGGACCGGAGTGCGCCACTGGCTGGGCGGCCAGGATGTCTACCAGGTAATCCCCGGCCTCGACATCCCGCCTACCCAAGGCGCCTTGCCGTACGCCTACGCGCCGTGGTCGCTCTACGTGTTTCTGCCCTGGGCGCTTCTGCCGTGGCAGATCGCATGGTTCGTGTGGCGCATCGCGAATGTGGCCCTTTTTGCGTGGACAGTTGCCTGGGCATATGACCGACGGCCACTGGGCACGGCCGCCATCGTCTTTCTTCTGTCACCCTCGCTGGCCGCGAACTTCGATACGGGCAACGTGAACGTCCTGATCTCGCTGGTGCCGTTCCTGGCATGGGTGGTGAGCGCGCGTTGGGGAGGCGTCGGGTGGGCCGTCGGGACGGCGCTCAAGTTCGTTCCGGCGCCCCTGCTGCTGTTCATGCCGCGCGCTTCGTGGCGGGTGGGCCTGGTCGTCGTGGCAGTGCTCGGCATCTTGACCCTCGCGACGTGGCCGGAGACGCTTCGTCAACTGGACATCGCGCTCAACTATCCGCGACCGCTGCGCATTGACTACCTGGTCCTGGCGTGGGGCATCGTGCCCTGGCTGTGGCTGCGAGATTGGCCGCCGCGCCGCGCCCGGGAGTGGCTGAAGACGCCCGTCGCATCGAGCAAATAGAAAAGGCCCAGAGTTTCCTCCGGGCCTCTCCCGAGTCTCAACTACGTGGCAGGTTGGCATGACGGACACCAATAGACGCGACGCGACGGCGAGTCGGGTGCGCGCCGCGTAACGGCACTCTGGATCACGGTCCGGCAGCGCAGGCACGGCCGGCCGGTCCGGCCGTAGACATAGACGTCGCTCAGCGTGCCGGCCGACGTTGTCACACGCCCTCCGCCACGACTGTTTTCCTTCACCAGCTTGGCTCCCCGACCGAGCATCACGCGCAACTTCTCGTCGGGCAGGGACGACACCGGCGCGAACGGGCTGAGGCCTTCAAGGAAAGGCAGCTCGCTCCGATAGACGTTGCCAAATCCGGCGACGGCCTCCTGGTCAAGCAGCGCGTCGCCTATGGGCATTTCAGCCACGCGTGGCGAGCGCAGGGCAGCCAGCGCTGCATCGACATCGAATGTCGCTTGGGCCGTGTCACTGCCAAGGTGGCGCAGAACCGGATGAACTGCCAGGGCGCGGGTCTCGAGCAGCTCGGCCGTTGGCGCGTCGAAGCACGCGGCGACCCAATCGTCCGTCTCGAGCACGGCAGCAGCTCGGGCTGGAGACCTGCGCCACGCGTCGCCACGACGGTAGCGATGCCACGAGCCGTGCAGACCCAGGTGCGTGTGCAGGGTCAGGCCGTTGTCGAAATCGATGAGCAGATGCTTGCCCCGCGTGTCGACGGAGACGACGCCGTGACCGACCGCCCGCTCAAGCTGCACACCGCCCGGTCTGCCACGTGCGGCGCGGATCGTCTTGCCGACAAGCAGCGGCCGCAGGACCTCCGCGATGCGGGCGAGCGTGTCGCCCTCAGGCATTGCGCAGCAGCCAGCCCCGATACGAACGCTGAAAGCCGACGGCAGCGAGCGCGGCCACATGCGGTGAGTCGTTGACTGACACGCCGTCGACGCGCTCGATCTGGAGGGAGCGGAGGCGGCCGTCAGCGATCAGCTGGCGAAGGGCGTTGAGAGCGAACGCCGCGCGGTCCGGATCAGCAAACGCCGGCAGCGTTTCGATCGACTTGGCGCCCGAGCCCAGGTACAGCACCGGATCGCCATCGATGATCACGACATAGGCGCCGGCGGAACGGGTGAGCGGCCGACGGTCGTCGTCCGACCAGCGCGGCCACGACAGAGATGCGCCGTATGGGTTGGCCGGATCGGATGCGGCGAGGACCAGGGACGTGGACGGTGGTGCATCGCCGCTCGGGTCGCCTCTTTCGGCGCGAAGCCGATCGAGCGCTGCCGGGATGCAGAACTGTGCTCCGCCGAGGCCTTCGATGAAGTAGCCGCGCCGAATGCGGCCGCGCTCCTCCATCTCACGCAATATCGGGTAGACGACGGAGAAACCGCCGGGCACCGACTCGCCGGCGACGGTGTCACGAGTCACGACGCCGTAACCGTCGAGAAGCCGGAGCGCCTGAGCGTGGCGGCGCTCGGTGTCGGTCGGCGCCTTGCCGCCGCGCAGCGCGACAGCCGTGGCGCGAGCATCGGCGACGAGTGACCAGCGCCCAGCCGCCTCGGGTGGCCCCATCCGCGCCGCGCTCGCGAAGCGTGGCTTCGGTCCGGCGACATTTGTTGACCGCCGGCCAGAGCCGCTGCGCGGCCAGCGCAGCGCACGGAGCGGCGCGAACGTGTCATTGGTCACTTCGGTGGCCCAGGCGAGATCCCACAGCGCATCGAGCAGCTCGCGCTCGCGCGGCGCTCGCTCGTCGCGTGCGACAGCAGCTGACAGTGCCGCGGCCAGGATGTCGCGGTAAAAGGACGCTCCGCGTGTCCGGAGCTGCGCGCGAATGACGTCACGCAGCCATGCCCCCTCTTCGTCCGTGGCCGTGGCGGGCGGGCTTGCATCCGGTAGCAGAAGGGGCAACCGGTCGGGTCTGTACAGCGCAATTCGCCCGTCGTCCTTGCCCAGCGAGCCAAGACCGACCCACACGACCTCGCCCGCGGAGCCGAGCTCATCGAGCATCCGCGGCGAATAGGCCGCGACCCGAGCGGGGAGAACGTCACGTTCCAGCACGCTCGCGGGCAGTGGTGTGCCCTCCAGCTGCGCGATCACCTCGGCCAGTCGATCGACGCCGCTGCGCCGCTCGCCGATGCCCTGCCACTTGGGCAGGAAGCGGCCCAGCGCGCGCGGCTCGACCGGCTCTACTTCACGCCGCAGCCGCGCGAGCGAGCGACGACGGAGCAGGCGCAGGACGTCCGGATGGCACCACTCGCGCTCGACACCGTTGGATCGGAACTCGCCGCGCAGCAGCGTGCCCGTGGCCAAAAGGCGCTCGAGCTCCGCCTCGATCCCGTCGACGGGCACTCCCCAGCGAGCGGCGGGCTCCGCGGCCAGGAATGGACCATGATGGCGCGCCCAACGAAGGAGGAGCCCCGAGAGCGCATCTTCCACGGGCATCAGGAACGCCTGCGGCACACCGATCGGCGGCACGACGCCCAATGCGTCACGGAAGCGCGCCGCATCCTCCGTCGCGATCCAGCGTTCCTCGCTGTTGATGCGGACGCGAACCGCACGCCTGTCCGCGGCAAGCGCCTCGAGCCATTCATTGGCCGCTGCCTGGCGCGAGCGTTCATCGGTGCCGCGCACGCGCGCCGCCACCTCGTCCGAGCGCAGATCGCCCAGACGGCGCAACAGGTCGTGCACGGCGTCGGCCGATCCGGCCTGACGCTCGCCGACGAGTGACTGGAGCTCCAGCTCGAGCTCGGTCAGGGCGTCCGCGTCGAGCAGCTCGCGCAACTCTTCGGCGCCGAGCAGCTCGCGCAAGAGGTCGCGGTCCAACGCCAATGCCTGTGCGCGGCGATCGACGAGCGGCGCGTCGCCCTCGTACATGTATGAGGCGATGTAGTCGTACATGAGCGAGCTCGCGAATGGCGACGCGCGTCGTGTTTCGACGCTGACAATGCGGATCTCACGCCGCTCGATGGCGGCCAGCACGCCACGCAAGGCGGGCAGGTCGAAGATGTCCTGGAGACATTCGCGATACGTCTCGAGGATGATCGGGAAGCTGCCAAATCGACTCGCGACGCCAAGGAGCTGTGCTGAGCGCTGGCGCATCTGCCACAGCGGCGTGCGCTGTCCGGCCCGCCGGCGCGGCAACAACAGGGCGCGTGCGGCGTTTTCCCGGAAATGGCTCGAGAACAATGCCGAGGAGCCGAGGGCGCCGATGACGAGCTCCTCGACATCCTCCGACCCCACACGGATCGCCTCCTCGGCTGCTGCCACTGCCCCGCCTCCCCCAGCGCCGTCGGCCACGACCGCCAGGAGGCCGTCGCCGCCGAGATCGTCGGTCATCGGCAGCCGGACGACGATGCCGTCATCGCTCCAGATCGGCTGGACTTCGAGACCCAGGCGCTCGCGCAGGCGCGCCTCGATAGCGAGCGCCCACGGCGCGTGGACGCGCGCGCCGAACGGCGTCAGCAGGCAGATGCGCCAGTCGCCCAACTCGTCGCGGAAGCGCTCGAGGACGATCGTTCGATCGGTGGGCAGGGCGCCCGTGACGGACTGTTCCTCGGCCAGGTAGTCGAGCAGGTTGCGCGCGGCGAGCTCGTCGAGCTTGTGCTCCTCGCGCAGCTTCTTGTGGGCCGCGTCGCGTCGGCGCACGCTTCCGCTCGTTGCGTCTTCACCGAATACCCGGGTGAACTCGCCGATCGATCGGCCAAGCTCAATCGGACGACCCGGCCGATCTCCCTTCCAGAACGGCACCTTGCCTTGCTGACCAGGTGCGGGCGAGACGAGCACTCTGTCGTGTGTGATCTGCTCGATGCGCCACGCGCTCGCGCCGAGCAGGATGATCTCGCCCTCGCGCGCCTCGTAGACCATCTCCTCGTCCAGCTCGCCCACCCGGCGGCCACCGGCGCGCGCCGGCCTCGCCCTGGTTGGGGGACCGGCGGCCTGGTCGATGTCCGCGTCGCGCAGGTACACGCCGAACAGGCCGCGGTCGGGGATGGTGCCGCCGCTGATGACTGCAACAGTGCGCGCGTCGCGGCGACTTTCCACGGTCCCGGCCGCGCGGTCCCAGACGACGCGCGGTCGCAGCTCGGCAAACTCATCGCCCGGATAGTGGCCGGCGAGCATGCCCAGTGTTGCCTCGAAGGAGTCGCGCCCAAGGTCGGCGAAGTTCTCGGCGCCGCGAACAAGGTTGAACAGATCGTCGGCGGCCCACTTGTGGTCGGCGGCCGTGGCCACGAGCTGCTGGGCGAGGACATCGAGCGGGTTGCGTGGGATGACTGTTGGCTCGATCTCGCCGTCGAGCATCTTGCGCACCACGACGGCGCACTCGAGCAGGTCGCCTCGGTACTTGGGAAAGATCACACCCTGCGAAGGCTCACCGACCTGGTGACCTGCCCGACCGATCCGTTGGATGCCCCGAGCGACGGATCCGGGCGATTCGACCTGGATGACGAGGTCAACCGAGCCCATGTCGATGCCCAGCTCGAGGCTCGAGGTCGCTACCAACGCGGGCAGTCGGCCGTCCTTGAGCATCTCCTCGATCTGCAGCCTCTCCTCGCGCGCCAGTGAGCCGTGGTGCGCGCGCACGAGCTCCTCACCGGCGAGCTCATTGAGTCGCAGCGCCAGCCGCTCCGCGAGACGGCGGCTGTTGACGAAGACGATCGTCGAGCGATGGCTACGGATCAGCTCGAGGATGCGCGGATGGATCTGCGGCCAGATCGACGAGCGTGCGTCAGGTCCGGCCGCGGACCCGCCCGGTTGCTGTTCCGGCGGCAGCACCTCGCCCATGGCGGCCATGTCCTCAACGGGCACCACGATCTCGATGTCCAGTGTCTTGCGTATCCCGGCATCGACGACTCGTACTGTCCGCGGCACACCCGGCGTGCTGTCGTCGGCCGGGGAGGCGCGGCCGCCGAGGAAGCCCGCGACGACGTTGAGCGGGCGCTGCGTGGCGGACAACCCGATGCGCTGCGGCGGCCGCGCCGTCAGCGCCTCGAGCCGCTCCAGCGAAAGCGCCAGGTGCGCGCCGCGCTTCGTTGCGGCGAGCGCGTGGATCTCATCGACGATGACCCACTCGACGCCACGCAGCGCCTCGCGCGCCTGCGCTGTCAGGAGCAGGTAGAGCGACTCTGGCGTCGTTACGAGGATGTCCGGCGGGTGCTTGCCGAAGGCGCGGCGCTCGTCGGCCGGCGTGTCGCCCGTGCGCATTGCCACGGTCACCTCGCGCGTCGGTTTGCCCAGCTTGCGGGCCGACAAGCCGATGCCGGCGAGCGGCGAGCGGAGGTTGCGGTTCACATCATGGACGAGGGCCTTCAGAGGCGACACGTACAGGACGCGCAGCCGGCGCTGCGGGTCGTCCGGCACTGGCTCACTCATCAGTCGATCGATGCACCACAGGAAGGCGGCAAGCGTCTTCCCGGATCCGGTCGGGGCGCAGATCAGTGCGTGCTCACCTGCAGCGATCGCGGGCCAGCCCTGCGCCTGGGCAGGGGTGGGCGCCTTGAATGACGAGTGAAACCAGTCGCGGGTGGCGTCGCTGAAGGCAGCCAGCGGGTCGGTCAACGCGGGCACGGGCGGCGAGTATAGAACGTTGTTCGGAGTGCACTGATGTGCGGTCAGTGCGGTGCGCGGAGGCAACAGGACTTGCGCATTCCATCGTCACCCCTCCCCCTGGTACCTCGTTGCCCTGTTGCGTGGACGCACAGGTCCATACGGTCCCGACAATGATCGAAAAGAGAGGTCAGGCGTCCCCCAGACGGCGCCGCACGCGTCGCTATGCCTTTTTGGGGCTGTTGCTGGTGGCCCTTTCAGCGCCAATTGGCTGGGTCGCGGCGAGTGTGCCGAACCAGTCTTACGTGGTGCTGTTCAACGATGCCGCCGTGACCGTACCGGCTGAGGCTCCGCCGATGACCGGCCCAGGCGCCTCCTTTGTCCAGGTGGCTGCGGCACATCCGCGACCGGTGGTATCGGCCGTCGCCGCGGATTCCAACGGCAGCGCAAATCGCCGCGTCGATTCCGGCCGCGTCGCCGGTCACGTCCAGGACATCGCGGCGCGTAACGGCGTCGGCGACATTGAGGACGTGTACAGCGCCGCGGTCGGCGGCTTCTCGGCTCGCCTCAACGCGGCCCAGAGCGCCGCAATCGCAGCCGATCCTTCGGTCGCCGCGGTCATTCCCGATGAGTGGATCTCCGATGACGACATCACCGCTGGGCTGCATGGGCCAATTCGCACCACGTCCAATCCGACCGATCGAGTCCAGCCCGGTGTCCGTCGCGTTGGCGCACGAACATCGACCGTCGCGGCCATGACCGCAGGCGGCTTGAAGGTCGATGCCGACGTGGCCATCATCGACACGGGCATCGACCGCAACCATCCCGATCTGAACGTCGTTGGTGGCTACAACTGCACCAGCCGCAACCGCGACAAGTGGGATGACGACGAGGGCCACGGCACGCACGTGGCCGGCATCGTCGGCGCCATGGACAACCGTATTGGCGTGACCGGCGTTGCGCCCGGCGTCCGACTGTGGTCGGTCAAGGTGCTTGATTCGACCGGCCATGGCTTCGTTTCGTGGCTGATCTGTGGCGTCGACTGGGTCACCGCGCAGCGCGACCCGCACAACCCATCGCGGCCGCTGATCGAGGTGGCCAATATGAGCCTGACGTTCTCGATGCCGGGCGGCGATGACTCGAATTGCGGCCGCAACAACGGCGACGCGCTGCACATGGCCATCTGTCGCTCGACCGACAAAGGCATCACCTACGTCGTTGCCGCGGGCAATGAGTCGCAGAGCGTCCGCCGCGTCCGACCAGCTGCGTACGACGAGGTCATCACCGTGTCGGCCCTGGCTGACTACGACGGCCGTGGCGGAGGCCACGGCTACCCGTCCGAGTCGTGTCCGTACTGGAGCCCTGAGCCGGACGACGCGTTCACGAGCTTCAGCAACTACGGCCCGGAGGTGGACCTCATCGCGCCGGGTAAATGCATCCTGTCGACCTACTTGAACGGCCGCTACGCCTGGATGAGTGGCACGTCCATGGCCACTCCCCACGTCACCGGCGCGGCGGTCATCTACAAGACGCTCTTCCCGCGCGCAACACCGGCCCAGGTGCGCATGGCCCTCGAAGCGGTCGGCACGTTCGACTGGAAGACGCATACCGATCCCGACACCGTGCACGAGCCGGCCGTCTGGATCGGCCAGTTCCGAGCGATGCCCGACTTCGCGATCAGCACGTCGCTGACTTCGAGCGCTACGGCGTCGGGCTCGACGCTGCCCTTGAAGGTGTCGCTGACTCGAGTCGGTGGCTTCAACGACGCGGTTACCGTGTCGCTTCTCAACCCACCAGCAGGGATCAGCGCCACGCCGATCGTGACGCGCGGCAGCCAGGCTTCACTGGCGTTGCGGGTTGATTCGAAGATTCGCCTCGGTACCTACTCGGTCACCGTCCAGGCGGCCGCTCCCGACGTCACCCATAACCAGGTCATCACGATCGTCGTGCGCGGCTCCGAGCCGCAAGCGGGCTTCATTTCGCCGAGCGGCGCACTCACCGTCCAGAGCGACACGGCAGTTGCGGTGTCGTGGACCGAACGCGGTGGCGGCGCAGCCACAACTGCGCGGCGACTCGACCGCCAGGTCGCGAGCATCCGCGTCGCGGGCACCTGTGATGGCGCGAGCTACACGACCGATCTCTCGCATGCCAACGCAACTGATCTGACCGATCACGTCCGCAGCGGCTACTGCTATCGGTGGGCGCTCACCCTTACCGACAGCGCCGGATATCGATCGACGGCCTACTCCGGTGCCGTGCTCGTGGACACCAGCGCGCCGCGGGCTCCGAGCGTCACAGCCTCAGCAGATGCCGCCCACGTGCCCGACGTCGGCTCCCTTGGCTTGGGGCCTGTTTACGTCGCGCCGACGGGCGTCGTCTGGGTTCGTGCCGGCGCCACCGGCACCGTCCCGCTCCAGGTCAACGCCAGCGACCCAGAGTCGGGCATCGCCCGCAACACGGCCGACGTGAGTGGCACTGGTTGGCGAGCCGACTGGACGGGCAGCTCAACAAATGGAGCACTTCGTGTCATATACGCCGCGCAAAGCGCGGCTGGGATCTTGTCTGTCAGCAGCGTGAATGGCGCGGGCCTGGCCGGCCCGAGCAGGTCAGTGACTCTGGCGCGCGACAGTAGCGCGCCCAGTGCTCCAACCTGGGTCACGGCTTCGTCCGGATCCACGCGCACCATCCGCGGCACCTACTTCCGTCTCGACTGGACGAGCGCCACCGATCTTGGTGCGGGCATCGCGTCCCAGCAGATCGTGGCCCGCTACCGAGCGAATCTGAACGCGGACGGCACTTGCCGCACGAATGCATTCGTCGGCGACGGTGGCTTCCGCCTCGCTACGGACAACTCATGGGACAGCGGCCTCGCGCCGAGCAGCTGCTACGTCTGGTCGCTGCGCAGCGTCGACAACGTGGGCAACACGTCCTCCGTGGTCGTCTCTGGCTACGTGATCACGGAGCCCGCCAAGCAGCCATAGCGGCAGTCAGTCGGTGGCGTCCACCTGTTCGAGGAAGTCGGCCAGGAGCCCATCGAACTCCTTCGGCTTCTCAAGCGAGACCATGTGCGCCACGTCTGGAAAGACGTGCGCCTTCGCGCCCGGAATCTCCGCCGCCATCATGTCGCTGGCCGCGTTCGTCTCAGACGTGTCGAGTCGGACCAAAATCACCAGCGTCGGCACATTCACCTCCGCAAGGCGGCCGACCGCGGGTGGATCGAGGCGTTGGACCTGTTCGGCTTCCTGTTCCGCCTCGTAATTCTCGAGGTTCCACTGCACCATCCTGCGGCGCATTTGTGGGTCAA
>JBBQEC010000028.1:0-14639 GCA_038320305.1 Candidatus Limnocylindrales bacterium
TGTGATGGTCTACAAGGACCTTGGCCTGGTCGACCAGGTGCTCGACGATCGCCGCCTCCAGTCGCTCAAGGGCGACCTGGCGATCGCTCATTGCCGCTACTCGACGACCGGCTCGACGATCTGGGAGAACAGCCAGCCGACATTGCGCATGGGCGCGCAGCGAACAGTCGCCGTGGGCCACAACGGCAACCTGGTCAATACCGCCCAGCTCCTCGAGCAGCTGCCCGGCGGGAAGTCGCGCCTCGTGGGCACGAGCGACACGGACCTGTTGACGGCGCTGCTGGCCGTCGAGCCGGCGGACGACACGGTCACTGCATTGCTTCGACTGCTGCCGCGCGTCTCTGGCGCATATTCGCTGGTCGTCATGGATGAGTCGCACGTCATCGGCGTACGTGATCCGTACGGCTTCCGGCCGTTGGTGCTGGGCATGCTGCCGACGCCCGACGGACCGGCGTGGGTTCTCGCTTCAGAGACGGCCGCTCTCGATGTGCTTGGTGCCCAGTTCGTGCGCGACGTCGAGCCAGGCGAGATGGTCGTCCTGGGCGAAGGCGAGATGCCGCGGTCGGTGCGTTTCGCGGAGGGCCGCGAGCAGCTGTGCGTGTTCGAGCTGATCTACTTCGCGCGGCCTGACTCGTACATGCTCGGCCGCAACCTGTACGAGGCACGGCGTCGGATGGGCGAGCAGCTCGCACTCGAAGCGCCGGCGGAGGCGGATCTCGTCATGCCCGTGCCAGATACCGGCGCGCCGGCTGCGGCCGGCTATGCCGAGGCAATCGGCATCCCTTATCGCGAGGGCATGGTCCGCAACCGATATGCCGGTCGTACGTTCATTCAGCCGTCGAACGGCCTGCGCCAGCGCGGCGTGACGGTCAAGCTCTCGGCGCTGCGCGAACAGGTGCGCGGCAAGCGGCTGATCGTGGTTGATGACTCGATCGTGCGCGGCACCACTACGCGCCAGATCGTGGGCCTGTTGCGCCGCGCGGGAGCGCGCGAGGTGCATCTGCGCATAAGCGCGCCGCCGATCTTCAACCCGTGCTTCTACGGCATCGACACCCAGATCGAGACGGAGCTCATTGCAGCGACGAAGACCGTCGAGGAGATCCGCGAGTTCGTCGACGCGGACTCGCTGTCATATCTGTCAATCGGTGGGGTCCTCCGGGGCCTGGATCTGCCGCGCGAGCGGTTCTGCTTTGCGTGCTTCGATGGCAACTACCCGGTGCCGGTGCCCTATGACGTCACGAATCACAAGCTGCTCCTTGAGCAGGACCTGGTTCCGGCCGGCTCATGACGCGGACGCCGTACGCAGAGGCCGGTGTTGATGTCGCGGCGGGAGAGGCCGCGCTCGACATGTTCCGCGCCCGGCTTTCGACTAGCGGTCAGCTTGCCGGTGAGTTCGGATCGCTTGTCGAGATCCCGTCGGATATGCGCCGCCCGGTGATGGTCGCCTCGACCGACGGAGTCGGCACCAAGACTGAGATCGCCCGCCGCCTCGGACGTCTGGACACGATCGGCCAGGACCTCGTCGCGATGTGCGCCGACGACGTCGTCTGTCACGGCGCCAAACCCATGTACTTCCTCGATTACGTCGCTGTTGGTCGGTTGCGACCGGCGGCCGTGGCAGATCTGGTCAACGGCGTAGGCGCAGCGTGCGCGTCAATTGATTGCGCCCTGATTGGCGGCGAAACGGCAGAGCATCCGGGCCTGCTGCCCGATGACGCGTTCGATCTTGCCGGTTTCTGCATCGGCTTCGCCGAGCGTGACGAGCTCATCGACGCAAACCTTGCGCGCCCGGGTGACGTGATCCTGGGCATGGCCAGCTCCGGCCTGCACTCGAACGGTTTTTCGCTCATTCGCAAGCTCGTTGATGACGGCCGCCTCCCGCTCAACGAGGAGTTGCTGACGCCGACGCGCCTGTACTCCGGGACCGTCCTCTCGCTGATCACAGGCTTGCGTGGCCGCGGCTTACGCATCGGTGGTCTGACGCACATCACCGGTGGGGGACTTGCGCGTAATCTGCCGCGCGCGCTGGGCGACGACCTCGCGGCGGTGATCGAGACGTCCCGCTGGGAGATGCCGGAGATCTTCGAGCTCGTGGCGCACGCGGCCTCGATGAACGGCGCAGAGATGCGCGCCACGTTCAACTGCGGCATCGGCTTCGCCGCGGTCGTCGAGCCTGCCGCGGCGGAAAAGGCATTGGCCATCGTGCGCGGCAGCGGTATCGACGCCTGGATCATCGGTGACGTCAGGCTCGCCGCCGACGTCGGTGGCCCCAGATACCTAGAGGCGTGAGCGGGCGAATCGCGATCTGCGTATCGGGCGTTGGCACGAATCTGCGCGCGCTGCGCGCCTTTGAGAAGCGCGGCCTTCTCGGCGGTGAAATTGTCCTCGTCCTCGCAGATCGGCCGTGCGAGGCCCTCGGCTTCGCAGCGGAAGAAGGCACCCCGACCGCGTTGGTGGATCCTTCCGTAGCGTCCGATCGGCAGTCGTGGGACGCCGCTGTCAGCGAGGCGCTGGACAAGGCGCGCGTCGACTGGGTCGTTCTGGCCGGGTTCATGCGCGTGCTGGGACCGCAGACCCTGGCTCGCTTCAGCGGCCGCATCCTCAATATCCATCCGAGCCTTTTGCCCGTGTTCGCGGGTGCGCATCCGGTTCGCGACGCGCTCGCGGCCGGGGTTCGCGTCACGGGCGTCACCGTTCACATCGTCAACGCGAAGCTCGACGGCGGGCCGATCATTGCCCAGCAACCGGTTGCCGTAAACGCTGCGGACACTGAGGAGTCGCTGCTCAAGAGGCTCCACGCGGCCGAGCATCAGCTCCTGCCGCGCGTCGTGGCGCTCGCACTGGCGGGCGCGATCTCCGTCGAGGGCGACACAGTTGAGATTGATTGGGCGCGCGCCGATGGTGCGGCCAGCCCGCGTCGCGCGCTCATCTCCGTCTCCGACAAGGCCGCGCTCGCGTCGTTTGCGACGCGCCTCGCTGGTATCGGCTTCGAGATCGTCTCGACCGGTGGAACGGCGACGGCCCTGCGCAATGCAGGTCTCGAGGTAACGGACGTTGCGGACGTGACGGGCTTCCCGGAAATGCTCGACGGTCGGGTCAAGACGCTTCACCCACGTATCTCTGCGGGCGTGCTGGCCGATCTGCGCCTGCCCGAGCATCGCGCGCAGATCGCCGCGCAGCTGATCGAACCCTTCGAGCTGATCGTCGTGAACCTGTACCCGTTCGCGCAGGCGGCCGCGCGCCCCGACACGACTGAGGATGAGCTGATCGAGCAGATCGACATCGGCGGGCCAACACTCGTGCGTGCAGCCGCCAAGAACCACGCCAGTGTGGGCATCGTCACGGACCCGGCGCAATACGACGCCGTGCTGCTCGAGCTTGGCCACGGCAAGGGCCTGACGACGGGCATGCGGCGCGAGTTGGCTGCGGCCGCTTTCCGACTGACGGCGGGTTATGACGCGCATATTGCCGAGGAGCTCGGGCGTCGCTGGTGGGCCAGACGGCCCGTCATCAGCGAGGAGCAGAGCTCGGCACCGACCACGGACAACGACCTGCCCGCCACGATCAAGCTCGATCTCGAGCGGGTGCAGGCCCTGCGTTACGGCGAGAACCCTCATCAGGCTGCCGCCCTGTACCGCATCGCGGGCGCGGACGTGGCTCCCGGCGCGTTCAGTGGTGGTGTGCTCGTCGTCCAGGGCAAGCCGCTGTCCTACAACAACATCCTGGATGCGTCGGCCGCGTTCGGACTGGCGCGCGACCTGCGCGGCGCCGCATGCGCGATCATCAAACATGCCAATCCGTGCGGCGCCGCTGAGGCGACTGACACGATCGCCGCCTGGGAGCTGGCCCTTGCTGGAGACCCGGTCAGTGCGTACGGCGGTGTCGTGGCGGTCACGCGTCCGATCGATGCGGCCCTGGCGGACCGGCTGGTGCGCATCTTTCTCGAGGTGGTGGTCGCCCCGGCCGTTGATGCAGATGCGCTCGAGATCCTGGCGCGCAGGCCGAACATGCGCGTCGTGCTCGATCCCGGCCTTGGCGCGCCTGGGGTGACCGGACTCGAGTTTCGCAGCGCCGGCGGCGCGCTTCTCGCCACAGAAGCAGACGTGGCCGCTGACGATCCCGATACCTGGACAGTGGCTACGTCGCGGCCGCCGAGCGAAGTCGAGCGCGAGGCGCTCGACTTCGCGTGGCGCATCTGCCGCCACGTCAAATCGAACGCGATCGTTCTGGCCAGCGGCCACGTCGTTGTCGGTGTCGGTGCCGGTCAAATGAGCCGGGTCGACAGCGCCCGCCTCGCGGTGGCCAAAGCGGGTGTGGAGCGGGCGAGGGGAGCGGTATGCGCCTCGGACGCGTTCTACCCGTTCCCAGATGCGGTCGAGGTGTGCACCGCGGCCGGCGTCACGGCCTTCGCTCAACCGGGCGGGTCGACGCGCGACGGTGAGGTCGTCGCTGCTGCCGAGGCGGCCGGCGCGAGCATGGTCCTGACCGGAACTCGACACTTTCGCCACTAGCCCTGGTCACGCCACATTTCAGGCCACTTGGTACGAGGGCCTAAAATCGTGTACATGGACGATCACCACAACGGATTCGATCAATCGGCCGAACCGGTCGGACCGGAGATCGACGACAGCACCAACCCGACCGATACCTCACCCGACCCGAGCGACAAGCCGCGCCCAGCCGGTCGCGAGATGTTGGCTCAACTTCAGAACATGATCGATACGGCCAGCTATCAGGCCTCGCCGACACTACGTCAAATCGGCGCCAAAGCAGCCGAGCTCGCCGCCCTCGCCGGTGCCAAGGCTGGCCCCCTCGCCTACAAGGCGGCGGAAGCCACAGATCAGTTCGGCCAGCGTGTCGCGGCGCGCTCCAAGAGCGTCGCTGCCGATCTACGTCGTGTCAATGACGACGCGGCCGTCGCCGATGGCTCGGCAGAGGCCGATGGCTCGGCCGACGGTGCTGAAGCCACGTCGTCCGAATCCCACGATTCTGATGCTGACTCAGGGGAGTCCACGTCGGGTCAGTAGCGGCGGCCTACACAACGTAACAAAGGACCGCCGCCCGTCTGGGACGGGCGGCGGTCCTCTTTGTCTGTCGAAGTCGCCGACTAGCGCTTCTTCTTCAGCTCTTCGGCTTCCTTCACGCGCTGGCGGTCGCGAACGTCACGATCAATCTCCGAGCGGCGGTCTACGTTGCGTTGCACGTAGTAGTCGTGCGTGGCGAAGATGTTGTGACCTTCGACATCCTTGTCCTGGCCCTCTTCCTCGCCGCCCTGACCCTTGGTCTCTTCTTCGGCCATTTCTATCTCCCTTCTTTGTGAACGATATTCAGTATCGATCCGGCCCTGCGGCGTCAGCAGCGTCACTCACTGCGTTTCGTCTCGTGTCGTTCCGGTTCATACGGCGCAGCATCGCCCTTTCGACGTCATACGGCAATGCGCGCCCCGACACGGCGCCTGTAAAGTGGCCGACACCGTGAGCGACGCCCAAGCGCGAAACTGACCACCGCGATGGGCATTATCGACACCTACCGGCGTGTGCTGCGCAACGGGCCGCTGACGCGGTTGCTGCTGGGCGAGTTCGTCTCGTCGATCGGCGACTGGCTGTATCTGGTCGCCCTGCTCGTGGTCGTCTGGGATATTTCCCAAGACCCGCTCGTACTTGGCATCGTCGGTGCCGCACGCATCCTGCCGTACATCGTGCTTTCAATTCCGGCCGGAATCGTCGCCGATCGTTTCGATCGGCGAATGGTGTTGCTGACGACGGACATCATTCGTGGCTTGATCATGCTCCTGATCGCGGGTGTCGTGTTCGCCGGCCTGCCCGTCATCCTGGTCGTGATTCTGGCCGTCGTCGCGACGTGCTTCTCGGCCTTTTTCTCGCCGGCCATCGGGGCATACCTGCCCAGCCTCGTCAAGGACGAATCGGAGCTCGGCCCAGCCAACAGTGCGTGGGCGAGCCTCGACAATCTGGCCTTCTTCATCGGCCCGGCATTCGGCGCGCTCCTCCTGAGTCTGGGCTCGCTGGGCTTCGCATTCCTGCTCAACGCGGCCACCTTCGGCTTCGTCGCGCTGATGCTGCTCCGACTGCCGTCTGGGCGCGCGAGTCAAAAGGCAGCTCCGGCCTCCGCTGACGCCTCGGGCGCGGTGCCTGACCCGGCGCCCGCCGACACAAGGAGCGCGCGCGAGATCTATCGGCCCATTCTGCGTCCACTCTCCGGACTCGCCGTGCTCAACATGGCCGCCGGCTTTGTCTTCGGGGGGTTGGGCGTGCTGACGGTCGTGCTGGCTGTCGACGTGTTTCAGGTCGGTGAGGCCGGAACCGGTCTGCTCAACTCTGCCATCGGCGTTGGCGGCGTGATCGGTGCGGTCGTGGCCGGTGCGCTGGTGCTCCGTCGGCGGCTTGGCCCACCACTTTTGGTGGGCACCGTCTTGATGATGGTCGGCTTGATCGTCCTGGGTGGTGTTGGGTCATTCAACATTGCCCTTGTCGCCATTGCGCTTGCATCGTTCGCCGCGCTCCTGCTCGAGATCATCTCGACCACGCTGCTGCAACGCGTGGTACCCGACGAGGTCCGGGGCCGAACGATAGGGATCATTGAGACCACCTCAGTCGCGGCCTATTCAGCAGGTTCGTTTGTAATCCCGGTTCTTGGCGCGAGCCAGCCCACGATCGTGCTCGCGGCGTGTGGCGTGTTGATGC
Source organism: Candidatus Limnocylindrales bacterium (assembly GCA_038320305.1). Taxonomy (GTDB): domain Bacteria; phylum Chloroflexota; class Limnocylindria; order Limnocylindrales; family CSP1-4; genus JALYGJ01. The sequence goes on from JBBQEC010000028.1 coordinate 6,702, forward strand.
TTGTCGCAGGTGTCGTCAGCGTGGTGCTCCTCGGCCGCTATGCGGTGCAGGAGCCGTCCATTGCGCCGGCTACGCGCCGGATCGCCGACGTAGGACTGTTCGCCGGCCTGCCACCGGCGCGGCTCGAGACCGCCATGCGTGCGGCCACCGTGCGCCAGGCCAAGCACGGGGACGTGATCATTCGCCAGGGCGATGAAGCAGACTACTTCTACGTGATCGACGAGGGCCGCGTAGCGGTCACCCAAACGCCCGCTGACGGAGGCACTCCGCGCATGTTGCGCGAAATGGGCGCCGGTGAGGTGTTCGGCGAGATCGGGCTGCTCTCCGGCGTCCTGCGCACCGCGACGGTCACGGCTGCGACTGAAGTTCGCCTCGCAGCTCTCGACAAGACCACGTTCCTGGAGCTCGTGTCAGCAGGTTCAGGATTGACGTATAGGCTGCTTGACCTACATCGTGGTGGCCTTCAGGCGGTAGAGGGTTAGATAGTGGACGCCGATTTCGCAATCGAAGCGCTTGCCCGCTGCCCGCTGTTCGAGCGGGCTGATCAGGCCATGCTGGCATCGCTGTCGGCCCGACTGCGCGTGCGCCGTTTCAGGCGCAACGAAGTGATCATGCACCAGGGCGATCCGGGCGACTCGCTCCACATCGTTGGCGCCGGGGCCGTAAAGATCGTGCTGCCATCCGCGGAAGGCGAGGAAGCGATCATTGCCACCCTGCGGCCGGGAGACTTCTTCGGCGAGCTCGCCCTGCTTGATGGCGCGCCACGCTCCGCAACTGCCACGGCGCTGGAACCGTCCGAAACGCTCGTTCTGCCGCGGCCGGTGTTCTTTGAGCTGCTCGACAGCGTGCCCGGCCTGCGCGATGCGTTGCTCTACGGAGTTGCGCGGGAGTTACGGCGGCTAACGGGCCACGTCGAGGAGTTGCATTTCCTTGACCTATCGGGCCGGCTGGCGACGCGCCTCGCGCGACTCGCCGAGGAGGCCGAGCCGAACACCGCCGGAGAGATCCACCTGAGCTGGCCGTACACGCAGTCCGACCTGGCCGCGATGATCGGTGGTACACGACAGAGCGTTAACCGCCTGTTGAGCGAGCTCGTCGACGATGGTCTCATTCAGATTGAGCGGGACACGCTGATAATCGTCGACGTGGACCTGCTCGCGCGGCGTGGAGAAAGGTGATCTGATCTCGACCGTCGCCCGGCTGGCGAATAAAGTGTCCAGAACACGACACCCAGCGTGTCTGATTCGGTCTTGAGTACTGGGAGCCTCGATCTAGTCTCAGCAACAGGCGCTGCTAAGCAAGCGGCATTTCCAAACTAGGGAGGTCTGAACAGATGGGCGACGACAAGTTGGACTCGGTCTACCGCATCGGCGACGATGATGTCGAGGGCCACCGGATGAGCAAGATCCCGGCTGCCGGCGACGATGATGTCGAGGGCCACCGGATGAGCAAGATCCCGGCTGCCGGCGACGAAGATGTCGAGGGCCACCGGATGAGCAAGATCCCGGCTGCCGACGACGACTCGATTGATCCGGAGGGCCGCACCCTTCGGTGACGCCAGCCTGCAATGAGTGACTCACACTTGACCGCCGCGCTTCAGGCTCTCCGCCTGGCAGCGCGGCGGTCTGCTGTAGCGCGGCGATTGGATGCGGGCGCAGAGCAGGACCTGCTACAGACGATTGTCGAAGCGACGGTCGCCTTGTTTGAGGCCGAGGCCTCGTCCATCGCCCTGTTCGAGCGTGACCCTGAACGGCTCGAGTTCCGCGTCGCTGCCGGCGCGCAGGGCCAGGGCGCAATCGGACTGTCCGTCCCGCCCAGCCGTGGCATCGTGGGCTTCGTGTTCTCGACCGGCCAACCAATCGCGCTGTCCGACGTGCTCAGCGACCCGCGCTTCGACCGCGTTACGGCCGAGCGGACGGGGTACGTGCCGCGCTCCATCGCGGCCGTGCCGCTGATCGACCGCGACCAGACCGTGGGCGTTCTGCAGGTGCTCGACAAGCGCACATCGCCCACCTTCACGCTCAAGGACATGCAGCTCCTGGCGGTGTTCGCGACGCAGGCCGCGGCCGCGATTCGCGCCGCTCGCGTTCAACGCGATAGCGAACGGCTGATGCGCGCCGTCTTTGCGCGCGTCGGCGATGACGCGACCGAAGAACAGGTCGACGAGCTCGTCAGTGCCGCGGCCGTTGAACTCGACGCTGACGCTGAGGCGCCGTTCTGGCAACTCGTCGACCGCGTGGCGCAGATGCGCAACCTGTCCGACCGCGAGCTGGGCATGCTGTCGGACATCCTCGAGGTCGTCGCCAGCCACGCCACGCGCGGCCGACGCGCCATCTGAGGCCCTGGGAGCCGTGACGGACCAACTCATCCCGGCGTGGTCCGAGCCATTTCTTGAGGAGGCGCGCGCGTCGCTCGTGCATGCCGCGGGCCTGCATCAGATCGACCGCGAGTGGGCGTGGGGTGGCGCCACCGGCGCCGGCGTCAAGGTCGCGATCATAGACAGCGGCATCGAAGGGACTCACCCGGTCGTACGCGGTCGCCTGGTTGAGTCGGTGACCGTCGAGATCGTCGATGACGAGGCGACGGTGGTGCCGGACGAACCTGTCGACTTGTACGGCCACGCCACGGCGTGTGCCGGGATCGTCGTCGGCTTGGCACCTGAGGTCGAGCTGTACTCGGTGCGCGTGCTCGGTGAGGACCTGCGCGGTAAAGGCGCCGCGTTTCTGGCCGGTCTCGAATGGGCGGTCGAAAAGGGCGTGCAGGCGATGAACTTGAGTCTGTCGTCAAAGAGCGAGCGACTGCTGCCGTATTTTCACGAGATCGTCGACGAGGCCTACTTCAAAAACGTCGCGCTCGTGTGCGCGGTCAACAACGTGCCCGGCCTGAGCTATCCCTCGACCTTTGCATCGGTCTTCTCGGTCGCCGCGCACACCGTCCCAGACCCGGAGGTGTTCTTCTACAACCCGTCGCCGCCGGTTGAATGGGGCGCCTGGGGCGTTGACGTTCCGATCGGCTGGAAGGATGGCGGCACGACCGTCGCCACAGGCAACAGCTTCGCCGCGCCGCAAATCTGCGGCCTGGTCGCGCGAATCATGTCCAAGCACCCAGGCCTGACGCCGTTCGAGGTCAAAGCCGTACTTGCCGCCATCGCGGACAATCCCAGGCGCTGACCTCCGAGACGCAGCCAGGGCAACTCACAGCAAAACGCCGACCGTGGTTGCCGGTCGGCGTTTTGGGTTGATGGAGGATCTGTCGCGTCAGATCACGACGATGACCACGAGGGCCACCAGGACCGTTGCCACTGCGGCGATCATGCGGACGACTGTCGCGCGCTGGTGGGCATGCTCCATCCCCTTGAGATGATCGCTGTCGGCGTATGCTCGGCGATGCTCGTTGGCCTCGCGAAGTGCATCGTGCTGCCAGTCACCGACCAAGACCTCGACTCCTACTGGTCCGAACATTTCGCTCTCCTTGTTTGCTTGACTGCGGCTCTGTGGTGTTTGATTGATGAGCGAATAGTCGGCCGTAAGACGCTCCCGAACGAGCAAGCAGGCGACGCGCAACGGGTAAACATCGCTACTCGTGTCCTGTCGGCCGTGAGCGTGGCGCAGAGTCGGGCAGCGGACACCTGCGCTGCTACGATCGGGACCCCATGCCCGACCGCCCTCGTTACTACCTGACCACCGCGATCTTCTATCCCAGCCGTCAGCCGGCGCTCCATTCGCTGTTCGAGGCGGTCGGCGCCGACGCGCTGGTGCGCTACCGCAGGCTGATGGGCTACGACGTCCGCTTCCTGACGGGCATGGACGAGCACTCGGCGAATGTCGAGAAGTTGGCCAACGAGGCTGGAGTAGCGCCGCGCGAGCTCGTCGACCCGTGGGCCGTGAACTGGCGTGCCGCATTCGACAAGTTCGACATCAGCTACGACCGCTTCATCCGGACGACAGACGAGGACCACGCGCTCGCGTCGACGGAGATGGTTCGTCGTGCGATAGCCGCGGGCGACATCTACAAGGGCACCTACTCTGGGTGGTACTGCCCGGGCGACAACGAGTTCAAGACTGAGGCACAGTTGGTCGATGGCCACTGCCCTGATCACCCGACGCTCGAGTTGCAGTGGCTGGAGGAAGAGAACTGGTTCTTTGCCCTCAGCAAGTACCAGGAGCGTCTCGAGCAGCTGTACCGCGACGACCCCACGTTCTGTGAGCCCGAGCACTTCCGCAACGAGGTCCTGGGCTGGCTGCGTGAGGGCCTGCGCGATTTCTCGATCAGCCGCGCCGGCACGAACTGGGGCATTCCCTTTCCGGACGATCCCGACCACCGCATCTACGTCTGGTTCGACGCGCTGACCAACTACATCACCGGCGCTGGCTTTCCGGACGACATGGACTCATTCGCCTACTGGTGGCCGGCGGATGTCCACGTGATCGGCAAGAACATCACCCGTTTTCACTGCCTCTACTGGCCAGCAATGCTCATGAGCGCCGGGTTGCCATTGCCGCGCAAGGTCTTCGCGCATGGCTTCATGCTCGACAAGGGCGACAAGATGAGCAAGACGCGCGGCAATGTCCTGGATCCGGACCAGATGTCCGCGCTGATGGGCGTCGACGGCGTGCGCTACGCCGTGCTGCGCGAGGTTCCCTTCGACCGCGACGCGGATGTGTCGTACGACGGCTTCATTCGCCGCTACAACGCTGATCTCGCGAACGACTTTGGCAACTTGCTCAATCGCACGCTGAACATGGTGACGCGCTATCTCGACGGCGAGCGTCCCGCCCCGACCCGCGGCGAACTGGCCGATGCGTGGTCCCGGGCATGGAATCAGTGCGATGCCGCCATGGACGCGTTTCTCCCTCACCAGGCGCTCGGCGCGCTGTGGGAGTTCGTGGGCGACGCCAACCGATTCGTGGACCGCGAGCAGCCCTGGGCGCTGGCCAAACAGGCGAAGGCAGGAGATGCTCAGGCGGCCGACCGACTGCGCGGCGTTCTGGGCGACCTCCTGGAGGCCTGCCGCGTTATTGCACTGGCAGCGGCGCCAGTAATTCCGTCTGCGGCAAAGCGCGTCCACGAACAGCTGGGTTTGGAATTCGGGTACGGCGTCGATGGCAGCGGCGGGCCGCCCCTGGCCGATCAGGTCGTCTGGGGAGTAGCGCCGGCGGGCGGGAAAATTGGCGCTGCGGAAATCCTGTTTCCACGTGTCGAAATCGAAGCCGCCTGATCGTTGTACTCACGAAGGAGGTGCTGAAACATGGCACACGGACAGATGAATCATCTCGAGCTGCCCGCTGACGATCCGGCCCGAGCGCGCAAGTTCTACGAGGGCCTCTTCGGCTGGGAGTTCGGCGAGATGCCCGAATACCCGAACTACTACCTGTTCAGCTTCGGCCAGATCGACCGTGCCGGTGGTGCTGTCGGCTTGCGCGGCCAATCGGCCCCACACCAGCTGAGGCTGTACATCTCCGTCGACTCGCTGGACGAGTCACTGCCAAAGGTCACCGCTCTGGGCGGCAAGATCGTCGAGCCCAAGACGGACATCCCCGGCCAAGGCTGGTACGCCGTCATCGATGACACGGAAGGCAACCAGATCGGTCTGTACGAGAACCTGCCCAACGCCGCGATGTGAGTTGAAGAGTTGCGGCTGATCGATTCGCACGCCCACGTACAGGCGGAGGCGTTCGATAGCGATCGTTCCAAGGTAATCAACGCGGCACGCGACGCCGGCGTCGAGCGCATGCTCGTCCCGGGTTGGGATCTTCCCTCGTCGCGTGCCGCGCTAGTCGTTGCGGCAGAGTTCGGGCTCGACGCCGGCGTCGGCATCCATCCGCACGTCGCGCGTGACTGCGACCGCGACTTTCCGACAATCGCCGACCTCGCGCGCGATCCCGCGGTCGTCGCCGTGGGTGAGACAGGCCTCGACTACGATCGTGGCTTCTCGTCACGCGAAGACCAGCTCACCAACCTGCGTCGCCACTTGCGTCTCGCGGGCGAGCTGCATAAGCCGGCGATCCTGCATTGCCGCTCGAAGCCCGGCGAGCGCGACGCGCAGGACGACCTGCTACGCGAAATTGATGCAGCCGGCCGACCACCCGCGCTGCTGCATTCGTTCTCCGGCCCGGTGGACTACGGCGAGACGGCGCTCGAATACGGGCTGTACGTCAGTTTCTCTGGCTTGGCCTTTCGCAAAGGGGAGGAGGCCACTGCCGCGGTGGCGCGCATCGTGCCTTCTGACCGCTTGCTCGTCGAAACGGATTGCCCATATCTGTCGCCTCCGGGTGCACCACGCAGCCGCAACACGCCCGAGTGGGTCTCAGTCACGGTCGCCTGGCTCGCGGATCAACGCGCCGACGATCCCGAATATCTGGGTCACCAGCTCATCGCCAACTACGACCGTCTGATCAGCCGCCGACCCACGTAGCGGGATCGACTTCCAGCGTCGCGCGGAAAGTGTCTCGCTCGTCGTCGCCGGACAATCGGTAGCACCACGCCAGGTCGGCCTGCCAGCTATGGCCGGTAACGACCGCGCCCGGAGTCGCCGAGCCGACGAATTCAGCCTTGTAACGTCGTGGCGTGGGCAGCGCCGCCTCAATTGGAGCGTCGAACACGCTCAGATATTGCTCGTCGAGGTAGTCGAGGTAGCCAGCGTTGTTGACGTGGGCCATCGGATCCGTGTCGCTCCGTCGGACGACGAAAGTGCGTTCATCGGCGGCCTCATGCGGCACACCCGGGTCAACGCGCAATGGCGTGAAGTCGGAGACCGTGCCGAAAGCCTCGGGGATCTCCTCCGGTGGTCGTACCGGGCGGCCGGCGTCGTTGAGCAGTACCCAGTCGGTCAAGGCTTCGCCCACGATGCGCTCGGAACCCGCACGCCGGATCTCGCTCTTGCGGCGCGCTATCACGCGACGGAAACCGATCACCTGCGTCGAGACGACCAGCTCAGCACCGAACTCCACAGGCTCGAGAATGTCGAGCTCAATGCCACGCACGAGCCAGAACAACCCCCGCTCGCCGTACCAGTCGCGGCCAAAGCCGACGCTCTCCGAATGGATCCACGCAAGATCCTGCACAAATCGGAGAAAGCCGCCGCTGCGTAGATTGCCATCCGGGCCTGCCTCGTCGAAACGGACGCGATACGTCCGCTCGATGCGCTGCTCAACATAGCGCGGGGCGGGCGTCACCCGGCAGTCTTCTCACGCAAGAAGGAAACGACCCGCGGGTCAATCCAACCCGCCGCCGTGGCCCGTTCCTCGAGATTCTCGACCGACATCCACTCCATCATCGCGTTCGACCACGACGCGTCCCAATTCGAGGGGAGCTCGCGCGGCTCGCCGGTGCGCGTCAGGCCCAGCGACTCGACGGCCGCGGCGAGCCCACCGACCCGACTCATCGTTGCCGGCGTGTAGCCAACCTTTTCGAGCCCGCGCTGGAGCTCGGTCGCCAGCTTCTCGTCGATCGGCACCAGGTCTTCGACCGCCGGCCGATCGAGGTACAGGTGGTTCAGCTCAAGCAGTCGGCCGAGCTCGTCGACCGGCGCCGGATGGTCATCGACGCGCAAATCGATCCAGCGGTCGTTGTTGCCGCCATAGCCGCCGTTCTCGCGGACGACAAGGATGGCGGCCGACTCGCGGCCTCGTTTGTCACCGCCCGCTAGATCGGCGGCCCTGAGCGCCTTGAGCAGCAGCTCGGGGAATGCGGCGCCGCCGGCGAGGAAGGTATCCATGAGCGCATCGACCACGTCCTTGCCGGTCAGTATGTTGCCCTGGCAGGCGACGTTGTCCGCTGTTCGGCCGCCGGCCCAGTCGATGCAGCCCGCACCCGTGTACGTCGCCGCAGCGCCCGTGGCGTCGACGATGCCCAACTGGCGGTGGTCGCGGCCCTCGTCGGCATCCGTGAGCATGCGCACCGCGTCCGCCGCAGCGGTCCCTGTTTCCATCATGGCCA
>JBBQEC010000029.1:0-14370 GCA_038320305.1 Candidatus Limnocylindrales bacterium
AGAGATCAGTTCCACCGGCGAATTGCTCCGGGCAGGAAGTCTCTCTCGTGTGACGCGATGGTCGTGGCGCGTGCTGCGCCAGCGGCCTGAGTGACGGGAAATTGGTTGGTAGCGGAGGGCGGATTTGAACCACCGACAAAGGGCACATGAGTCCCAGTCGGAGGCTTCGCGGACGGCCGCTCCGTCCGGCTTGGCTCAGGAACAGTCTATCCCGGCAGGCGCTGACCGCCTTCGGCCCCAGCCATTCGCAACCGACGTTGCCACCAACGAGCTGGTCCCTTGACGTCGCCTTATCTCATCCGCAAGTCTGGTCCATTTGGGTGATGTCACGTACAGACGGGCTATCCCTAACCTGAATCAGCGCCTCGCCGGAGTGTGACGAGCCCGGAGGGGAAGACCCACTGGGATGCCGGCAAATGGCGGGCGCACCGACTACCTAGAGCCGTTTCTTTTATGGGAAGGACTCTCCAAAATATGGCCCCTGGCTAGCTTCGTCGCGGCACGGCTCCCACGGCCGACCTGGGGCCTTGAGCGGCATCGAAGGCGGACATGGCCCGCACGCCGCACGCGGCGCTGTCCTGTGCGCCCTCGGTGCCACCCGGCGAGGCGTGGCAGTTTGGATCTCATTCCAAGCGTCGTCGAGCTCATGGCGTCGTCATCCGAGTCTGTCACGCCGGGCCAGCCGAGGCGAAGTCTCTAGTCCGCGGAGGTCTGGCCGGACTATGGGCGGTCGACATCCCTGACCGTTGGGCCACTGGATGCCCCCCAGCCAACCAATACGGTCCCCAAATACTTGGCTATGTACCGGTCTTTATCACTACGGGGGGTTTCCAATTGGTCCCAAAGCGTTTGCTGTCCATGGCCTTACTCGCGCTGTCGATCGTGGCCTTTCCAGCCGGGCTGGTTCACGCGGCCAATGATGTCAGCGTGCAGTGCGGCTTCTTCGAGTATGTCGCTCCGGACGGCAAGAACGAGGGCAACATTGAGTTCGGTGCGAATGCCGCACAGGGCCTGAGCGGCGACCTGTTCGTGATTGCCGCGGACGCTGCGGTGCCTGCCAACCTGTCCGACCTGGCCGGTGGCTCACCGACCTGCCTGGAGCTGACCGTCGATGCAGGGGTCATAACCCAGATGCAATATGCCGCCGGTGGTTCTGTCAGTGGTCCGGTGGTGGTCTACGGCGACCCTGAGAAAGACCCCGACAACAGCGTGTTCGTAGCAGCGGGTCGAATCGCGGTACCGGCTTCAGCTGTTGTGTCAGAACTGGGTCTGAAGGTGGTTTTTGGCAACGCCGTGGCCAGTGGCGAGAACGCGACCGTGGTTCTTGACGTCGACCCCAAATCCGGTTCCGTGCAGAGCTTCACCGCCTCGACCCGCTTGCGTGGAGTGGTCGTCATGGGTGAGGGCGATATCAGTGTCGGTCCCGGGACGCTGTCCGAAAAGCTAATCGACCCGGATAGCAGGACGTTGTTGGAGAGGGCCGCAAAGCTTGGCGTGGATGCCAAGGTGATCATCACCAGCCACGGAATTATCAATTCCGACGATGGCTCACTCAAGATAACGACCGAGCTTCTGGTCAGTTTCGCTAATCCAAAGGGCTCACTCGCCGGTCCATGCGACGATCCGGCCTACTACGGGGTGTTCGACAACAGCGCCAGCTCCTTCGCCATACGCTTCCGCTTTAAGTGGACGACCAATAGCGGCAGCCACGTCGTGACCAAATGGGTTCCGGCAGGCGCAATCTACCGGACTTGGGAGCACTGGGCCAAGCCCAGCAGTCTCGTGCGACTCAGCTACAAGAACCCCGATTCCGGCCTGTGGGTCGCCCTGGCATCTGGGGTCGCTGTCCCAGGATCCTTCCCGCCGTGCGTGTACCAGCACGGCTTCGAGAAGCCGGCCAACTAGCAACTACCTGTGGGTGCCCGCGGTCCTGCCGGTGATGCCCAAGGTCGGCCGCAGGCACCGCCAGGTGCGGATCGTAGGAAGGTGCCCGAGAGACCAATTGGGCGGAGTCGCGTCGTGCAGTTCCCCTGCTGCTCCTGAACCCGGCCGCGGACGCTGAATTCGTCGCGCTTGTGCGTGAGCGAGTCGTTGACTCGCACGCTCCAGCCGATCTTGAGAAGCACCTACGAACCAAGTATCCGCAGGCTGTCGTGAGACTGCGCTCGATTGAGGGCGAGCAGCACACGGTGTGGTACGTCTACCGCGACGGTCGATGCGTGCTCGAGCCGGAGTCACCAGGAGGCGGCGGTGACGAGGGGACCAACTCCGCGATGACATTCAGACGACGTCGGAAAACGTCGTTGCCGATGCCCGGGCGCTGACCGACATTGAGCGTCGCAAGCAGGAGAGTGACGTGAGCATCGAAGAGCTCGAGTCACTGTCAGACGAGGCCGAGAAGCTGGCTCACGATCTTGCGCGCAAGGCCACGGTCGAGAAGCGGCTTGTGGATGTGGCGAACGCACAGGACCGGCTTCGTCGTGCCGCGGACAGCTCATCCGACGTGCGTAAACGGGTTCTTGACGTCCGGGTAGGCAGGGCTAGCTGTGCTACGCAATGCTCAAGGACTTGCTCGACGTCTGCCGCGAGGCGGACCTACTTCTCGGAGCCCATTCGCCCGGCACACCGCAGCACGAGACCGTGCGCCGGCTCGTAATCGACCTGCGGCCGACCTACCAGCTCGCTGCGGCGGGTCGATTGACGAGGCCGAAATTCGCTCGCGGATCATCGCGGCGCGCGCTGCGATGGTCCCGTCGCCGGGCGATGACGACATCCGCCTTCCACCGGCGCGCCACTACCGAACTGGCCCCCCAGCAGAGCACACCATCGTCAGTGTGGGTTGTCGGCTGCGCCTCGCGACACGCGGCTGCCGTGAATCTGCAACCACCTGACCGCCAGCGGTAGGCGCGCACAAGGCCAGCAGAGAGCGAACCTCCGCTTAGTGCTGGACCCGTGTCGTTCGATCGGGCCAGCCAGCCAAACATCAGGTGGAGGTCGAAGTGAACGAGCGAGAAAAGGGCTCCGAAGGCTCAGAGCCGCGCGACTCACAGCAGGGTGGCTCGGGCAGCCAGGGTGGCTCCGGCAGCCAGGGTGACTCGGGCAGCCAGGGCGGCAGCCAGGGTGACTCGGGCAGCCAGGGTGACTCCGGCAGCCAGGACCGCTGACGCGACGGTATTCATCGCGGCAGCCAGACGGCGTCCGCGAAGAGTAGCCAACTCATCATGTCCAAGCAGGTCCTCTATTCGCTCTGGTCGACGCTAGCCGTCAGGTGCGGCTGCGGGCCCCTTGGGCTATCCCGCAAAGCTTCGGAGGCCGGGTAGCTTGAAGGCAAGCGCCCGGCCTCGTTCATGAGCTACATGATTCCCCGCTAGTCCAGGATCTCTCCCGTCGCAACGCAGGTGGTCGCTAGCTGCGGTTGGCCAAACTTGGTATATATGGCGATTGAGCTCAGGTGGCCTCCTCGAGACTAGCGCCCGTAGCTTCCGCGGAGTGCATGTCGCAGAGCAAGACGCGACCTGGGGGACGGTTAGGACCAACGCGAAATTGGCAATGCCTGTTGGTCCTTCTTGAGGTGGCTGCGCAGCCGTGCGGTCAGGACAACGTCGACCGCTCCTGTTGCTGTGCAGGGACGCCACGCGCATCTACCGAAGGACGTGAAATCTTCAGCAAGCGCGGGCGAGTTGCGGCGGCGGCCTTTTGCAGCCCTGCGGTGCCTAGTCGGCGGAGACATGGCCGTCGCTCGCGAACGAACGAAGGCTTATCAACTTACGGAAGAGCCGCCAGTAAAACTGCCGCGCCGGCCTCGTCGGGTGCCTGGACGACGAAGACCACATCGCCGTGGCCATAGATCCACTGCGTGTCGTTCACGCCACTTCCGACCGAGACCACGGTGACGGCCTTGTTACCGACGGTCGCCTGCGTGGTTGCTGCGCCCGCGCCAAGGTCTGACCGCTGTACCTCGGTGATGCCTGCGAGCAGCGCCTCAGCAGGTGCGCCGGCGACCTTGAACGCAGAGATGCCCCCTGCGAGCTGGTTGTTGATGTCGAAGGCGGCGGCGTAGCTCCCGTCGGCCTCGCTCTTGCCGATGCCTAGCAGGAATGCGTCGATCCCCGGCCGATCACCGCCCGCGTCCAGCAGCTGGGTCAGGCTTACGCTGTAGCGAGTCATCTCGATGCCAGTGACTGTTGCCGGGAGCAGTGCCTCGAGCGCTGGATCGGCGTGGCTTGAAAAGATCGCCGGCAGAGACGACACGGGCACGCGCGGCGATTCGGGCACGGAGACGGTCGGCAGCGCCGCAGACGCCGTGGCCCCGGCAACTGACGATGGACTAGGCGCGACCGTCGAGGGCGCGGCAGTGCGCGCGGAGGAGGAGCCACCAGGTGTTGCCGCAGGCGCGGCGCCACTGCCGCAGGCCACGAGGACGGAAACCACCGCCGCAGCCAAAGCCCCCGAACGAACGATCATCTTCACGGTATCTGTCCTCCCAACGGCGGGGTGTCGCGCCCTTGGTCTGGGGCGGGCTCAGCTCGCAGTTGGATCATGGTAGGAGCGTGTTGCGAATCGGTTGCACCAACGTCGTCCGACCCAGCAACTACCAGCGCCGCGAGGGCTGCGCTGACGCCCAACAGGAACGCGATGAGACCCAGGCGGTCCGTGATCCGCCACTTCAAACCGCGTCAATAGCGACGGCATTGATTCGTGCCTTCATCTGGACACTGAAGCAGACCGAGATCAGCTCGAATGCTGAACTGAGTTGGGCGCCGGCACGAGACTGGAATTCGGCGCCCGTCCGCGTACGTTTCGCCGACTGGAACCTCTCGTGGCCACGAGGCTCCCGTCATTGCGGTGGCGTACGGTAGCCGCATGGACAAGCCCAATCGGCCAACCGGTACGATCACCTTCCTGGTCACCGACATCGAGGGTTCGACCGAACTGGCGGCCATGCTCGGTCCGGAAACGTACCGGTTGATTCTGGAGAAGCACCAGCGTCTTCTGCGCGACGCCTTCGCAGCGCATGACGGCATCGAGCGAAGCACCGAGGGCGACTCATTCTTCGTAGTGTTTCGTGACGCGCCTACCGCGGTTGGTGCTGCCGTCCGCGGCCAGCGATCACTGGCCGCCGAGCAGTGGCCCGCGCGCGCTCACGTTCGGGTCCGGATGGGCATGCACACGGGGCCAGCGTAGCCGCAGCGTACGGGCTGCTCGGCGACCGCCGTCATGCCCTGGAGTACCTGGACCTCGCAGAATCCGCCGGGCCTAAATTGGAGTCCCGAGAAGCGGGACCTCAGTTGAATCGCCTCCAACGCGTGCGGTCTCCGCATCGACCGGCCCGAACTCTGGACCACATCGCGCAACTCGCCGAGGGAGGCCGCGCCGCGCCGTCCGAAGGCGGGCCCGACACATGGGGCGCGGCAGAGGAATCGTCAAGATGCTCGCCGAGCGGCATATTACCGGGGCCCATGCTGCCCCCAACCAGGGGAACCTTCGAGCGGTAACTGACCTCAAGCGGTCGCTTCGCTCTGATGAACTCGCAAGCCGCATGTCAGCGATAGCTTTGAACTGAGTCGGCTCCATGCTCGATAACGCCGGCGACATAGCGGCGATTGATGGAGCCTGACGCGCATGCGGGATAGCGAGGGGCGAGACGGGGTGATCGCGAAGCCTTTGCGTCTCTTGTAGCCAAGTCTGTGGACCGCTATGCAATCGCGTACCGGATCCTGCGCGATCAGCACCGCGTAGAGGATGAGACGCAATTTCACGCTCAAATATTGGTAGCGGAGGGCGGATTTGAACCACCGACCAAGGGCTTATGAGTCCCCTGCTCTACCACTGAGCTACTCCGCCGCAAGGTTGCGATTCTAGCGCAGGCGCCCATCACGACCCCTTGATGCAGCGTTGGTCGCGGGCACTTTTTGGCTCCGTGACGCCGGCGCGCGTCAAACGGCCGTGCGGGCTCCGCCGCAATAGTCGTAGGATGGGCGAGCCGTGACAATTGAACAGCGCAGGCCGCGTAAGGCCGACCGTCGGCGTGTCCGTGAGCGCCGAACGGGTCCGATCGAGCTCCTGATCGTCGATGAGCATCCGGTTCCCCGTGCCGGGGTCCGAACATTGTTCGACAACGACGATCGTGTTTCCGTCGTCGGCGAAGCGGACAGCGTTGCCGCCGCCGTAGATCTGATGCGAGCCAATCAACCGGACGTTGTGCTGCTCGACGTCGATACCGCCAATGCCGATTCGGTCGACGGCATGCGCCGCCTGCGACGCGAGGTCCCGGACGGCGCGCTTGTCGTCCTGGCACGACATGAGGACGACGACGAGGTCTACCGCGCAGTCGTGGGCGGGGCCGACGGCCACGTCGGCGAGAGTGCCCAGCCCGCAGAGCTGGTCGAGACGATCAAGCAGGCGGCGGATGGCGACGAGCCGATCCAGCGCACGATCGCCGAGCGCCCGGCCGTGGGACGTCGCGTGCTTGAGGCGTACGCGGAGCTCTCTTCGCGGGCTCCGATGGCGCCGGAGTCAGATGTCAGTGCCCGGGAGCTGCGCATCCTCGAGCTCGCCGCAGAGGGCAAGACCAATTACCAGATCGGTCGCGAGATCGGACTTTCAGAGCACACCGTCAAGGGCGCGATCTCGCAGCTGTTGGCGCGGCTTCGGCTTCGCCATCGGACTGAGGCCGTGGTCTTTGCCCTGCGCCTGGGCTGGATCTCGCCGGCGCGGGGCGAGCCTGAGCGGATACGCGACGACGTGGATCATCCTGGCCTCAGGCTGCGCTGAGGGTCAGTCAGAGTCCGAGGTCCTATTAAGAAACGCGCCAGGAGAAATCCCCTGGCGCGTTTGTTTCGGAAACCCGAGCGTCAGACCGTGCGGCGGCTGCGCAGGAAGAAGTTGACGACCCACACGACAAGAACTGCGCCGACGATTGCGATGATGATCGAGGGGATGCTGATATCGCCGCTCTTCGCCTGAGCGCCGCTGTCGATACCGAGGACGTTGTAGGCGATGAAGCCGCCGACGAGTGCGCCGACGATGCCGAGCACGACGTGACCGATCACGCCCCAGCGCTCGTCTCCTTTGACGATCAGGCCGGCGACGTAGCCGGCAATCGCGCGCCCAGCACGATCCAGGCAATGATGTTGGTGATCATTCACGAATCTCCCTAATAGCGATTTTTGCCCCCAACCATCATCCCGAGACGACCGTTCTGTTTGCGCTAACGCAGATACGAATGGCGTTACGAACTCATTCGGTTCGCGAACGCCGTCTCCCAGCGATTGTAGAGCTTGAGCTCGGCCGACGTCCTGTCCATCAGGCTGCGCACCCTGTCCGGGACGCGCAGGTCCATCGACCGGCAGCGCATCCGCCCTACACTCGCGCCGATGGCACATTCCGTTAACCGGAGCTCCCCGCCGCCGCCGCCAAACTGGCCGGAGCCTCAGTCCGCCCCTCCGTACAGCGCACCTGGACCGTCAGTCGACTTCTATCCGTTGACCCTCGGGCGTACGGTGTCGCTCGCTTTCAGCCTCTTTCGTTTCGGGTGGCGAACTTTCGTGACGATCAGCCTTATTGCGGCGATCCCGGTCGCCGTGGGCGTGTCACTCGTCACCGCCGTCACCTTTCAGGCATTGTCCGACTGGCAACAGAGCATCCTCGCGAGCGTTAGCCAGCCAGGGTCGACAACCACGACGTTGCCTGTCGACGTCGTGGCGAACTTCCCATGGCAAGGGGTGGCGCTTTCGCTCGTGACGTCCTTGGTTCTGGGCGTCATCGCCTTCATCGGCGGATGGGCTCTGACGCACGCGATTGCGTGCGTCATAACAGGCGAGCGGCTGTCGACTCGTCGCTCGTATGGCGCCGCCATAGGACGCCTGTGGCATCTGCTCGCGCTCTACGTGGTCATGACCATTCTTGGACTAGGCCTTACGTTGATGGCCGTCGTTGGGCCAACGCTGATCCTGGGCGGACCGCTCGTCCTGGGTGGCGGCGGACCACTTGCCTTCCTCGTGCTCGTGGGCACCGTCGCGGTAGTTTTTCTCAGCGTATTTCTCTTGATCAGGTTCGCCTTCTCGGTCCAGGCGCTGATCATCGAGAGCATGTCGCCCTCGGTGGCCATCAGACACAGCTACTCGATGGTGGCTGGATCGATGTGGCGGGTCGTTGGCTATGCGCTCGCATTTTCCGCCATCCTGGGCTTGATCGGAATTGCTATAACGATCGTCGCGACCATCGTGGGCCTGATCGTTTCGCCACCCACCTTGAACGCGCTGACCCTGACCATGGCGCCTCCGGCCGTGTTTGCCCAGGCACTGACGCTGAACCTTCTCTCGGAAGTCTTCGCGCCGATCTTCTCGATCGGCATGGTCTTTCTCTATTTCGACCTTCGTTGGCGGCAGGGCGAGCGCGTGCCGGTTCCGGGCGGTGGCGAGGCGACTGGACGGCCACAGACAGAAGTCCGCTAGCGGACGACGCCGCTACTTCCCGAAGAGGATCCTCAGCCACGCGTCCAGGGGCGACTCGGCTGCCGCGTCATCCTTGACCGTCGTCGCACCGAGAGGCGTGATCGGTGGTGGTGACGCCGCATCCTGAGGCAGCGCGAAGACGATCTCCCCGGCCGCGCCAACGCCGTAAGCGCGTGCCTGGATCGCCTGGAAGGCGTCCGTCTGGACGAGCAGCTGCTCGCGATGATCGGCATCGAGGCGCACCTGAAGTGCGGCCGCCTCTGCGGCAACGCTGTGTTGTCTGGCCGTGGCGCGATCGACGTCACCCATCGAGCGGGCAAAGACGAACACGAGCCAAACGGCGACGATGGCGATCACGATCAGCAGCGCGTGAAGGCGCCGCGGGCGGAACTGCGGCCGCGAAGGTCGCGCGCTGGCGCCCGGATTCTGACCATCGATCGCCACGGCCTCTCTCGTCATTGCGACGAGCCTAAGCGCCCAGATTCCACCGTGTCAAACCAGCGCCACCAGCGATCGCCTCGGCGCATCGTCAGTGCCAGGGCGACGGGACGTGCGTGAGCGACTCACGATCGGGTAGCACGTCCGTCTGCAGTGATGCGTCTGCGGCCGCAACGTAGCGCTCGGGCAGGCCCAGTTCCTTGAGAACGATATTGCGTCCCTGCGCGATGCCGGCGGCCTTGTAGAACGCGACGAGCCGGTTGAATCCCTGACGGCCGAAGCCACAGTCACTCGACAGGACGAGCTTGTCGGCCGGGATCACCTCGAGTGCCTTGCGGATGCGTCCCGCAACCACCTGCGGCATGTCGGCCTGCAACGTGCGGTGGTTGACGACACCCACGGCGACCTTCTTCTTGAGGCTATTGGCGTACGGCTTGAAAAGGTCGATCTCGGTGAAGTTGTTCTCGGTCATCTCGACCGTCCAGACGTCGCCCTTGAGCCGTTCGAGGTACATCTCGATCGAGTTGGCGTACGACTCGCCGCTGTAAACCTTTTGCATGTTCGGATTGCCCCAGCAGGTGTGGATCCAAAGCTCGGCGTCGTCGAGTCCTTCGACCTCGTGGTTGAAGGCCTCGACCATGAAGTCGAGCATCTCCTTCTCCTCGGGGTGGAACGCGGCCGTGAAGTGGATGGTGGGCTCCTCGATCTGAATCACCTTGGCGCCCTCGGCGACGAGCTGACGCAGCTCGAGGTTCATGGCCGTGGCCATGTCCCAGATGAGCTGCTTCTTGTCGTCGCGGTCGTACTCGGACGTATGGCTATCGAGGAATATGGCCAGGACCTGGGATGAGCAGGTGCCGAACTTGACCGGCTTGCCGGATGCCGCGCGAGCCTGGGCGATGCGCCACAGCTTGGCGTACTCGAGCGGGTTTTTGGGATTGTGCTCGACCTTGCCCACCACGCGCGGCCAGCGCCACGTGGTCTCGATCTCGTTCATCAGCGTTCCGGGCGGGAACGCAAGAAGGCCGTCGCGCGAGCCCTCGTACTGCAGCTCCTCGTGTTCGAAGCCCTTCCAGCGCTGCAGCGGATAGTGATGCCACGACCGGCCGGCGAAGTCCTCGTCGAGGTGGTAGTCGCCGTTCGTCAGGATGTCGAGGCCGGCCCGCTCCTGGTCGGCGATGACCACGCTCTGCGCGTCGAGGAACTGCTCGCGAAAACGGACATCAAGTAGCGCCGTATCGAGCGGCCGGCCCCACAGACCGCCCTCGTACCAGCGCGGCCGCGGCCACGACCCGGTTACCGTCGCAGGGAGCATCAGGTCCTTGGTGGCCGTGAACATCCAGCGCCCCTCCTCGTTGTTTCGCGTCTCGCTCTACCAACTTGTCTTCGGAGCAGGATATGCGCTGGTCAGGCTGAGCCCCGGGTCGGCTTCTCCTTGTCGGTTTCGATCTGGAGCATCAGTCGGATCAGGAGTTCATTGAGCTCGCCCTTCTCGACTTCGCTCAGGGCTGACGCGATGAGCGCTTCCTTCTGCGCCTGGGCGCCTACGGAATCCTGCCACGCTTGCCAGCCGGCATCGGTCAGCTCGACCTGGATGCCCCGCCGATCGGCCACATCAGGCAGGCGTCGGACGAGGCCGCGCTCCTCGAGATGGTTGAGCCGATTGGTCATGGCCGCTGCCGACAGGCCCATGTCACGTGCCAACATGCCGGGTGATTGCCGGTAGGGCTTGCCTGCGCCACGTAGCGCACCGAGCAGCGACCACTCGCCACGGTCGAGGTTGAAGTCACCGAGCGTCTCGTTCAGCAGCCGATCGATGTACTTGTTGAGCTTCTGGATGCGCTCAACGATGCCCTCGGTGCCCAGATCAAGATCGGGCAGCTCGGCCTTCCAAACGTGGAGCATCCGGCCGACGCTGTCTGTCGCCGGGCCGTCGCCGGTCGTCGTCTTGGCTCGGGTGCGCGCAACCATGCCGGAATTCTAGGGGTGCAGCCCCGCCAAGTGAGTCGATAGCAGGCGCCACGGCGTGTTACGGGAGCCCGGCAGTGGTCCTCAGGCGAAACGCTTTGGTGCCGCCGTAGTCGAGTACCCAGCCATCGCCGAGCGCCTCGTCCGCTACCCAGATGCCATACGCGTCTGGAGGGACAAAGGAACCGAGCACCTCGCCCGATGCTGGATCGAGGACAGTCACGTCGCCGCTGACCTGGTTGGGCATCCAGAAGTATCCGCCAACGAAGCCCGGGTCGCGTGGTAGCGTGCCAACGTCAATCTGTTCGCCAGCCTTCCCGCTCGCAGGATCGACGATCACTACGGAATGCGCGTTCGAAAGGGCGACGAGGACTGACTTGTCGCCCACGGCAAACCAGAACGGCGAGGCGGGCGTGTCGATGTGGCCGACGATCTTGTTCTTGGCCGGATCGATACGGTCAATAGTGGTTCCGGCCTGGTTGGCAACCCACACTTCGGTCGGCGTGATAGCCAGGCCACTGACAGTTGGGCCACCGGGGATGCGGGCAATGATCGAACCGTCGGCTGGATCGATGCGCACGATCTCGTCGGATCCCTGAACAGGCACCCAGATCGAGCCGAAGCCGGCCTGGACATCCCAGCCCGGGCCGCCGACGTCGATGCGATTGTCGATCGTGCCACTGGCCGGGTCCACCTCGAGCATGCTGTTGACGCCCAGAGCCGCGATCCAGAGCTTGCCGTTTGCGACGGCAATACCGCACGGCTGGCCGCCGACTGAAATGGTCTGCGCCACGGTGTTGGTGGCGCCATCGACGCGCACGGCAGTGCCATCGGCCTGGGCCGTGACCCAAACGGACCCATCGAGCTCGGCCATCGCGCAGGGTAGGCGGCCGACGTCCACCACGGCGACGACGTTCGGGTCCGCAGTTGGTTGGAGCGACGGCAAGAGGCTTTCCGGCGCGGTTGGCAGGACCGGAGCAGAACCCACTGGGCTCGCGGTCGGAGGTGATGTGGGTGTCGCTGCTGGTCGTGCCGTAGACGAGGCACTTGCAATCGGTGCCTCGCTGGCGGCAGCTGTTTGGCTCGGGCTCGCCGGCTGACCGGACGAGCAGGCGGCAATCAGCGTCCCAATGAGCACGAATGCAGCAGTTCGGCCTGTCATCGAGTCAGGCTATGAGCGGGTTTCTGTCCTTCGCTACCAGGTTCTTGCTATTTCTCGGCTCCGTCGAGGATCGCAGCTCATCGCGCCAGGCCGCCGGTGTAACGCCAAATGCCCGGGCGAAACGATCGGTCAGATGGGCATGGGATGCGAAGCCGACGAGCTGCGCGACGTCCGCCAGACGCACGCCATCCGCAATCAGCGGCAGGCTTGCCCGCAGGCGCAGCTCGATGCGATAGGCATGAATTGGGTGCCCGGTGACCGACCGAAAGACGCGGACCAGATGAAACGGCGAGACGCTGACTTTCACGGCGAGCTGAGCGAGCGAGACCGAGTCAGTGAGATCGCGCCCGATCAAGTGTCGCACTTCCTGAGCGAGGTCCACGTGGATCGCCGACGGCGCTGACGCGGAGATGGACCGCGGCGAACCGTAGCCACCGACCATCACCCGACCAAGCAACCACAGCAGCTCTTCGCGAAGGGTGTCCTGCGCCACGTCGGCCGACGACGCGAGGCGATATCGGAGGCGCTCGATTGACATGTAGTCCGCCCGCTCAAGCGCGGAGGCACTGAATGGGAAACGCCCATCAGCGGCGATGCCGGCCTCAAGGTCGTTGACGACCTCATGCGCCAGATCGGGCGCCACGGCCAGGATCGTGCAGTCATCGCCTACGGCCGTGACGAGGCGTCGCCGATAAGGCTGGCCGGGACTGTAGACGACGGCCGACAGCGGGTCGGCGACGATCTCGGGTCGATCCTGGTGGCGGATGGCGACCGACGTGCGCGGAAAGGCGATCAGCACAGCCTCGTCCGTGGTTCGTCGCGAAGCAGCAGCATTCCAGCTTGGATCTGACGGCAGCAATCGGAACTCGGACAGCCACATGTCATCCGACGTGAAGGTGAACGGTCCACTGAATGGCAGAGCCATCGCCGAATTGTTGCGTTTTCGGCAATTGCCCGTGGTACGCTCACTCGCCAAATCGAACGCATGTGCGAAATGGAGCGAATCAACATGCGGCTGTATCAGCCTGCCGAAACCATCGAAACGCTCGAGCGCCTGCTCGAGGACCCTCGTATAGCCGAAGCCGTAGTCGCACACCGCATCCTCCCTGAGCGACCTGCGCAGACGGTGCCGTTCCCGCAGTGGCTCGACAAACGATTGGTTCGAGCGCTGCACGGCCAGGGCATCGAGATGCTCTACACGCACCAGGCAGAGTCGCTTGACGCGCTCAAGCGCGGCGAGGACATCGTTGTGGTAACCCCCACCGCGTCGGGGAAGTCACTGTGCTTCAACCTGCCCGTGCTGCAGTCGGTCGTGGAGGACTCGGCCGCTCGCGCGCTCTATCTGTTCCCGACCAAGGCCCTCAGCCAGGATCAGCTGGCTGCCTTCCGCGAACTTGCTGACGCGGCGGAGATCGATGTCGCAGCCGGTGTCTACGACGGCGACACGCCCAACGCCATCCGGCACAACATCCGGGCCGCGGGTCAGGTCGTGGTCACCAACCCGGACATGCTCCATTCGGCGATCCTGCCCCATCACACGAAGTGGTTCCAGCTCTTCGAGCAGCTGCGCTACATCGTCATCGACGAGACTCATTCATATCGCGGCATCTTCGGCAGCCACGTCGCGAACGTCCTCCGTCGGCTCCTTCGGCTGTGTGACCACTACGGCAGCAAGCCGCAGATCATCTGCTGCTCGGCGACCATCGGCAATCCCAGGGAGCTGGCGGAGATGCTCACCGGACGGCAGATGACCGTTGTCGATCGCAACGGCGCTCCGGCCGGCGAGAAGCACGTCGTCATCCTCAATCCGCCGGTCATCGACCAGCGTCGGGGCATCCGCCCAGGTCCGATGGCGTTGTCGCATCGATCGGCACTCATGTTCCTTCGTGCCGGCCGCCAGACGATCGTGTTCGCCAAGGCGCGCGTCTCGGTCGAGCTGTTGCTGACGAGTCTGCGCGAGGCCTTCCGTGAAGGGCGCGGCCCGCTCAGGCGCATCCGTGGCTATCGGAGTGGCTATCTCCCAACTGAGCGGCGCGCAATCGAAGCTGGGCTGCGCAGCGGCGACGTCCTCGGCGTCGTGTCGACCAACGCACTCGAGCTGGGCATCGATATCGGCCGGCTGGATGCGGCGATCCTGGCCGGCTATCCGGGCACAATCGCGGCGACGTGGCAACAGATGGGCCGCTCCGGTCGCCGCCGAGAGGCAAGCGTCGCAATCCTCGTTGCGGGCGCCAGTGCTGTAGATCAGTTCGTGGCCAACCATCCTGACTACCTGTTCGACGCGTCTCCGGAAGAAGCGCGGATCGACCCGACCAACCTGCATGTTCTGCTTGCCCACGTTCGCGC
>JBBQEC010000030.1:0-14109 GCA_038320305.1 Candidatus Limnocylindrales bacterium
CTACGTCTACTACGGCGGCGTCACCACGTCAGGCCTGGGCATCTTCCGCAGCCAGATGGCCTCGCAGCAGATGACCATCCCGTTCGGTGGCGGTGACGGCATCGTTGACGGCCCGTCCACTCAGGACAGCTCGTTCCTCCAGATCGCCGGCGATGCCGGTGATGTCGGCAGCTACGGCACCACGGCAGGTCCGACGGACGTCGCCAGCGATGCCTCGCCGAGCTCGGCCGACTTCGCCACGGCCTACAAGGCCATGTTCACTGACTCTCCTGGTGCATACAGCGCGGCCGCTTACACGTGCACGCAGGTCTTCCTGCAGGCACTCGCGGCTGTGGGCGCCTCGGCCAATGGCGATCAGGCCGCACTGCGCGAGGCCATCCGGGCCTACGTTGCGGATCCCAGCCACTCGTACACCTCCGCTCTCGGCACGTTCAACTTCGACGCGGCCGGCGATACGAGCCAGAAGATCATTTCTTACTGGGGCTACGACGCCACAACCAAGGCCTGGAAGTTCCTGTCGCAGCGGGACTTCTCCCTCAATCCGGTGCAGTAAAGAGGGAAACCTCGAACTGACGGAAGTCAAGGACCGGCCGGGGCAGTTGTTGCTCCGGCCGGTCGCCTATTCAGAGCCAAGCGGAGCGATGCATCGATGACTGCAGAAGGCGTCGCGGTCCCGAGTCAGCGCAGGTGGCCCATGCCATCGCGGACAGCGCTCGGGATATCGGCCATGGCCGTGCTCGGCTACATCATCATCGCCATCCCCTCGGGCGCCTTTGCCAACGAGCAGTACATCAACGCGTTGACGATCGGCTCCCTGTACGCACTCATCGCACTCGGCTACACGATGGTGTACGGGATCATCGAGCTCATCAACTTCGCGCACGGCGAGATCTTCATGGTCGGCACCTTCGTGGCACTGATCACGATCAAGACGCTCGGCTTCACAGACACCATCCACGATCCGCTCCTGCTTGGCGGAGTGCTCCTCGTCATTTTCCTCGTCTCGATGATCCTGGTCGGCTTCCTGGGCGTCCTCATCGAGCGCTTCGCCTATCGGCCGCTGCGCAACGCACCGCGTCTTGCGCCGCTGATCACGGCGATCGGCGTCAGCTTCATCCTTCAGAACATCGTCTTCGTCGGCTACAGCAACTCCGTCGTAACGACGCCGAAGCTGATCCCGTTCGATGAGATCCAGATCGGGCCGGTCTCGATCCGGATCATCAACCTGTTCGTCATCTCGGTCGCGCTGGTGCTCATCACCGCGCTCCACGTCTTTACGACCCGGACCCGTCTCGGCACGGCGATGCGGTCGACATCAATGGACCGCGAGGCAGCGGCACTCATGGGCGTGGACATCAATCGTGCGATAGCGATCACGTTCTTCCTGGGTGCGGCGCTGGCCGCTGCCGCGGGTGTCGTTCAGACCCAGTACCTGGGCACGACGGTGTTCAACATCGGCTTCCGTGCCGGCCTGTTCGCGTTCACCGCGGCAGTGCTGGGTGGCATCGGCAACACCACTGGCGCCGCTCTGGGCGGCTTCGTGATCGGCTTCGTCGAGGTCGCCAGCTCTGCCTACGGCTACGGACGCTGGAGTGAGGCAATCGTCTTTACGACCCTGATCCTGGTACTGATCTTCCGTCCCAACGGCCTCCTCGGCCAGCAGACGGCGGAACGAGCATGACAGCTCAGGCGACCAAGCCGGACGCAGTCGGACCGCGCGAGATGTGGGATCGCGCCCGTGCCTTCCTGCGAGCACACCAGGCGCTGCGCATCATCATCGGCGCCATCATCATCGCCATCCTCCTGCCCACGATCGGCGGGATCTTCGCCCAGGTGGCTCCGGGCTTCGGGACCCAGAAGGACTGGGTTGGCGGCTTCGCCGATGCGGGCGTGTTCATCCTGCTTGCGTGCGGCCTGAACGTCGTGGTTGGTATGGCCGGCCTGTTGGACCTTGGCTACGCGGCGTTCTTCGCAATCGGCGCATACACCTACGCCTACGGAGCATCGACGTTCACGGGCCTGCAGGTGCCGTTCTGGGTGATGCTCTTCGTAGCTGCCGGAGTGGCTGCCATTTTTGGCATTCTGCTCGGCGCTCCCACGCTTCGCTTGCGCGGCGACTACCTGGCCATCGTAACCCTTGGCTTCGGCGAGATCGTGCCCGTCGTCATCCTCAATGCCGACGCGTGGACGCGCGGCACGAACGGCATCGTCGGTCTGTCCCAGCCCAATCTCTACGGGATCCTGGGCATCAACAGCTTCGGCTTCCAGAATCCGTACCTGTATTACGGCACGGTGTTAGTGATCATCGCGACGGTGTTCATCCTGTTGTACCGATTACAGGATTCGCGCATCGGTCGAGCCTGGTCGGCCATCCGCGAGGATGAGCTCGCCGCCGCAAGCATGGGTATCAACACGGTCACTACCAAGCTGGCCGCCTTCGCGATCGGTGCCACCACGGCCGGTCTGGGTGGTGCCTTCTACGCCTCCAAGCTGGGCATCGTCTCCCCGGATCAGTTCGACTTCAGCGTCTCCTTCACGGTCCTGGCGATGGTCGTCCTGGGCGGCATGGGCAACATTTGGGGCGTCGCTGCGGGTGCCTTCATCATTTACGAGATCCAACATCAGGGCTTGAAGCAGCTCGGCCAGTTCGTCCAGAGCCTGCACATTGCACCCATCTCGCTCGGCCCGCTGACGATCGACCTGTCAACGATCAACTTCCTCAATTACCAGTACCTGCTCTACGGCTTGGCTCTGGTGCTGATGATGCTCATCAGACCTGAAGGACTTTTCCCGAGTAGACGGCGGCGACGTGAGCTGCACATCGAAGAGGACGAGACGGCCGAGTTCCTCGCGGCAGAGGAACTCGAGCGATGACTGCGGACGCAGAAAACAAGCAGCCTGTTGACGCGGCCGGCGATCAGCCAGCAACTGACGCGAACGATCTGCCCAGGGTCTCGACGGTGGCCGCGGACGACGCCGGAGACGGCATCCTTCTAAGCGCAAGCCAGATCACGAAACGCTACGGCGGACTGGTAGCGGTGCGCTCGGTCGACTTCGACATTCCGCGGGGCAGCATCGTTAGCCTCATCGGTCCCAACGGCGCAGGCAAGACAACTTTCTTCAACATCATCGCCGGCCTGACTGAGCCAACTGAAGGCTCGATCCACCTGTCCGGCATGCCGGTCGTTGCCAAGCCCCGACGAGCCTGGGCGGAGCCCTTCTTCTGGTTTGCAATCCCGGTCATCGTCGCGATCGCAGGTCTGGTGGTGTTGTTGCTTGGCGACGGCCTGATCTCGGCAATCATCTTCATCGCCGCGATCGCATTTCTGATCGTGTCCCTGCTCGTCGCGATCGTTCGTCCCCTCTGGTACGTAAACCTGCTGACGAGGGCCGGAATCTTTCGGAGCGCCCGACCAAACGACATCGTCCAGCTGGGCGTGGGCCGCACCTTTCAGAACATCCGCTTGTTCGCGGCGATGACGGCGCTCGAGAACGTGCAGGTGGGAATGCACTCACGTACTCACGCGTCGCTCCTCGATGCAGTTCTGCGCACGAAGCGGCACAACGTGGAGGAACGTGACTCGCGCGAGGAAGGCCGCAAATGGCTGAACTACGTCGGCCTGCACGATCAGGACGACACGATCGCGCGCAACCTGCCGTACGGCGATCAGCGGAGGCTGGAGATTGCGCGCGCCCTGGGCAGTCAGCCCAAGCTGCTCCTCCTCGACGAGCCGACCGCGGGCATGAACCCGTCCGAGACGGGTGAGCTGACCGCGTTGATCGGCCGGATCCGCGAGGAGCTCGGCATCACGGTCCTGCTCATTGAGCACGACATGCGCGTGGTGATGGGTGTCAGTGATCGGGTGACGGTGCTCGACCACGGCGAAAAGATCGCCGAAGGCACGCCGGAGGCGGTACGAGCCAACCCCAAGGTCATCGAGGCCTACCTCGGACAGCCCTCGACATGACGGCAATAACTAATCCCGAATCTCAGGACGTCACGACGGCGCCACAGACAGCCACTGCGGAAGCGGCCACCAGAGAGCGTGAGGTCATGCTCGAGCTGAAGAACATTCACACATCGTACGGCCGAGTCCGAGCACTGCAGGGCCTCAGCCTGGTAGTTCGACACGGCGAGGTGGTGACCCTGATCGGCTCGAACGGAGCCGGCAAGACGACGACGCTCAAAACTATCAGTGGCCTGCTCCACCCGCGGCAGGGCAAGGTGCTGTTCGAAGGCAAGGACATCAGCAATACCGCCGCGCACCAATTGGTCAAGCAAGGCATTGCGCAGTCGCCCGAAGGACGTCGGATCTTTGGCCGCCTGACAGTGCTCGAGAACCTGAGGATGGGTGGCTTCACTCGTACAGCGGCAGAGACCAGGGAAGATCTCGAACGCTCACTGACGCTGTTCCCGCGTCTCCGTGAGCGGCTCAACCAGCGTGGCGGCTCGCTCTCCGGAGGCGAGCAGCAGATGCTGGCCATTGGCCGCGCGCTGATGTCGCGGCCACGCCTGCTGCTGCTCGACGAGCCTTCGCTGGGCCTCTCGCCCCTGCTCGTCCAGCAGATCTTCGGCCTGATCCGGCAGATCAACGAGCAGGGAACGACGATTCTGCTCGTCGAGCAAAACGCCCAGCAGGCGCTGTCCGTCGCTGACCGCGGCTACGTGCTCCAGACGGGCAAGGTCATCCTGTCGGGCACAGGTACGGAACTTGCAGCCAACGCCGACGTGCGCCGCGCTTATCTGGGTGAGATCTGAGGCCTCAGCGCCCCTGACTCAGTACGGCCACGGCCGCGTCCAGACAGTCGCCTGGTTCCAATCCGGATAACCCGTCCGGCCCACAATCACGGCGTCCTTGTCGGTCAGCACCACGCCCGTGATCTGACCTCCGGAGAACGTCGTCTGCCACTCCGGGTCCGACCAGGACAGGCCGTCCGTTGACCGCCATACGACTCCGGATCCCTTGGCCACATCGGAACGCCAGCCACCTACGAGGTACCCGTCCGTGCTACTGACAATCGACTGCATGCGCAGGGGTTGCAGGTTGTAGTGGAATGCGGGCTGATCGGCGACGGCCTGCCAGACGAGCCCGTCGGTTGACGTCCATACCTCGGCGCCCAAATCCTTGGCGTTCTTGCCGACGGCAATGAAGCCGTTTGGCCCAACCGTTACCGCGGCCATGGCGCCGCCTCCGTCGGGCAGTATCTGGGCGCGCTTCCAGCCGTCGGCAGCAGTCCATCGCCACGCACCGGCCGGACCATAGATGACGTCCCCTACCGTACCGAGCGCGACGATGGTGTCGCCCATTGCCGCCATGGCCCAGATGCGACCTCCGGCGAAGACGCCCTTGTCGTCGTCACGTTGCCACGTCAGACCATCGCTCGAACGCCAGACGGCGGCCGCATGGCTGTCGTGCAGTGGATCGTCCGCGTAACCGCCGGCGACGAACTGTCCGTTGAAACCTACCGCCGCATTCATCCCACCCGCGGCGTAATCGACATGCAGCGAATCCTGCTCTGGTGCCTGGGTCCATGACGTGCCGTCGAACACCCACGCAGAGGCGCCGTTGTGTTCCTGTCCAACAAGCACGGTCTTCGCGCCAACGGTGGCAACTGCGTTCGAGGACGCGTCAGCTCGCGCCGACAGGCCGCTGACCGGTTGCCAGCTCAGGCCATCGGTCGAAGTGAATGCGAGAGGCTGGGCCGGTGGCTGGACAAGGCCGATCGAAATCAAACCGCTTGGCCAGGGAGCCACCGCGAAGAGCTGATCCTCTGCCACGTAATGGCAAGGATGGCAGTCGACACCGCCGGGCAGGGCGCTGGGCACCGTCAGCACGGCATCCGGCTGCACGATCTTGGCGTACTGCCAGGGCAGTGGCGCCAGTGTCGGCAGGAGCGCTGAAGGCGGACTTCCAGTTGGCGCCGCGGATGGCTCCAGCGCAGGGGCACTCGAGGTCGGGGGCGCGGAGGAGGCGCAGCCGGTCAGGATCATTGCCAGGGCCAGCGCGGCCGCTGCTGGCAAAGTGCTCACAGCGCCATCGTAGCCCGACAGTGACCAATGGTCGCCCGTCAGCACGGGCGTACCATTCCTGCTCTTGTCTAGTCGGCCGGAGCCAGTCGAGCCTCCCGTCGACCCGGTCAGCGTCGAACGGGTTGGCGATCATTCGTGGCGACCCCTTGCGCTCGTCACGCTGATCACCGCGGCCCTCGTCGTCGTTATCGCCAAGCCCTGGGAAAGCGCCAGATCCGCGCCCGTGCTGGTTGGCCGTCCAATCGCAACCGCATCCGCTGCGCCACCCGCGCCATCGCCGACGATCGATCCAGTGATCGTCGCTGCAAGCAGCCGGATGCTGTGCAACGCTCCGCAGGTTTGGCGATTGATCTCAAGTGAGAACACCGTGTTGGGCGATTCCCGCACTATGTACGGGCTCGACGCGACCACGGCCACGGGTCCGGAAGATCCCGCGATCCCGACTGCCGAGCTGCACGCCACGCTTATGTTCGGCGTGGGTGTATGCCGCCCGAACCCGCGCGGGTTGCGCGTCGCAGACCTGCCCTTCAACGCGGTAACCCTCTGGAGCGATAGCGGGCCGGGGCCTCCGACTGAAATCGCGAACCCTTACGTGCTGAGCCAATCCCTGTTCCGACTTGGCGAGGCGTACCTCGGCCCGCCTCGAGCGCCCACCGACGAGAACTCAAGCGGAGTCACTCCTACGTGGCAAGCCGGGCGCTATGTGCTCGAGATTGAGGGTGCGGCCAAAGACGGCGCGGCGCTGTGGCTCGCCCTCGATTTCTCTAACCCGCGCGCATCGACCGGCTCGTTAACCGATCAGTAAAGAATATGCATATCGAATGACACTTATGCACCGCAATATTCGTGGCGGCTGTAAGGTGCGACTTCGAATTCGTCGTGTAGCCATCCAAGAGGAGATTTCGCTTTGAACCGGTCAATTGGAATCAGCGTGCTGACACTGCTGGCAGTCGTGGCTGTCGCGTGCAGCTCACCCAGCGCAACGAGCACACCCGCGGCGCCTACGGCAGCGGCCACTGTGGCCCCGCACAGCGCCGCTCCGTCGGCCGCGGCAACCACCGCACCCGAGTCGATGGCACCCGAGTCGATGGCGCCCGAGTCGATGGCACCCGAGTCGATGGCACCGTCGCCGGCCGCATCGGTGGCCGTCGTTGCCACCATCCCGCCCGATCAGTTGCTTTTCCAAGGGAAGCTAGTCATCTGCTCGGATCTTCCATACCCGCCACAGGAGTACTACGACGCGGACGGGAATCCGATCGGCTCTGACATCGAGATCGGTCAGGCAATCGCCGCGCGGCTTGGGCTGACCGCCCAAATCGAGAACTCGGTGTTCGACACGATCATCGCAGCGCTGACGAGCAGCAAGTGCGACATCATCCTCAGCGCCCAGAACATCAACGACGACCGACTGACGCAGGTCGATATGATCCCGTACTTCCAGGCCGGTCAAGCATTCCTCGTTCAGAAGGGCAACCCTGCCAACCTGCAGGCACAGACTGATCTGTGCGGCAAGAAGGTCGCCGTTGAAGCGGGCACGACGATGCTCGACTTTTTGAGCGGCACCAGCACCTATAAAGGCGGCGGAATGCCCAAAATCTGCTCCGATGCAAGTCTTCCCGATGTCCAGGCGACACCGTTCCAGAAAGATTCTGACGCGCTGCAGGCCCTCCAGGGCGGCGCCGCCGATGCCTACTTCTCGGATCTGCCTGTCGTGATCGGCTACGCCGCCGCCCAGCCAGACCAGTTCGAGGTCGCTCCAGTGCCGCAGATCGATCCGGCGCTCGAGGGGATCAGTGTGGCCAAGCCGGCCGACGCAGCGCTCCAGCACAGCGTCATCTACGACGCAGTCAAGGCTGCGCTCCTCGCTTCAATTGCCGACGGCTCGTATCAGGCGATCCTTACCAAGTACGGCGTCGAGCAGGGCGCGATCACTGCCGATGTCGTAAACACTCCTCAAGTCGCGCCATCGCCCGCGTCCTGACACCCTTCGGAGGGTGCGGTCAGGCCGCGTGAACCGGAACCTCAATGCCCGCCGAGCGCTAGCGCTCGGCGGGATCGTTCTAATTGCCCTGATCGTGGAAGCGTGCACGGGGACTCGCCGCGCGACGGCCTACCAGTACAACTGGGACATCTTCTTCGACTCGTTGTTTGGGCCGGATCCGCGCATCATCCACGGCATACTGCTGACCGTCTCGATCGCGATCGCCGCTCAGCTCGTGGGGATCGTGCTTGGCGTCCTTGGGGCGCTCGGCCGCCTCTCCCGCCAGCGGCCGATCAAGTGGGTGGCCAACACGTATGTCTGGATCTTCAGAGGAACGCCGCTCCTGGTTCAGATCATGATCATTTACTTCGGGTTCCTCCAGACGAACATTCTGCGCTGGGATGACATCGCGCTCGGGAGCTTCATCATCCCGGGCGCCGTGCTGGCAGGCACGACAGCGCTCGCGCTCAACGAAGGCGCGTACATGACAGAGATCGTCCGCGCCGGGATCATGGCGGTTGATACCGGCCAGATGGAAGCAGCCAGGTCCCTGGGCATGACCTACGTCAAGGCCATGCGTCGCATCGTCCTGCCTCAAGCGGCACGAGTTATCGTGCCGCCGCTCGGCAACGAGTTCAACAACATGCTCAAGACAACGTCGCTGCTGGTCATCATCTCCGTCCAGGAGCTGTTCGTAACTTTCCAGATCCTGAACGGCAACGGCCCCACGTCGTTCCACCCGTTTGAGCTGTTCCTCGCTTGTGCCGTTTGGTTCCTGCTCCTGACGACGATCTGGGGCTTCATCCAGGGATTCATCGAACGCCGCCTCGAGCGCGGCACGCCGGGTGCTCCGGAGAGGGGTCCAAGCTGGACATCCCGTCTCATTGGCATGCGCGCACCCGCGTCACGCTGACATGGTCGAGATCGGAAGGGACCTGCTCGAGATCGTTGGCGTCGGCACAGACGAGGACGCCCGCACGGTTGTCGTCGAAGCGCACGAGGTACGCAAGTCCTTTGGGAGCACCAAGGTCCTGAAGGGCATCTCGCTCGACGTTCGTCGTGGCGAGGTCGTGCTCATCATCGGCCCGTCCGGGTCGGGCAAGACAACCTTTCTGAGCTGCATCAACCACCTTGAGAAGATCGACAGTGGCTCGATCAAGGTCAACGGCAAGCTGATCGGCTATCGCGAGCAGAATGGCAAGCTCATCACCGACCGCGAGAAGGACATAGCTCGTCAGCGGGCGAACATCGGCTTCGTGTTCCAGCGCTTCAACCTGTTCCCGCACAAGACAGCGCTTCAGAACGTGATCGAGGCGCCCGTCCAGGTTCGTGGCCTGAAGGAAGACGAAGCGCGCCAGATCGGAAAGTCTCTGCTCGAGCGGGTTGGGCTCGCGCACAAGGTCGATTCATATCCCGCGCAGCTGTCCGGTGGTCAGCAGCAGCGCGTGGCAATTGCCCGTGCGTTGGCGATGCGACCCACGCTGATGCTCTTCGACGAGCCGACGAGTGCGCTTGACCCCGAGATGATCGGCGAGGTCCTCGCGGTTATGAAGGAACTCGCCCGTGAGGGCATGACGATGGTCGTCGTCAGCCACGAGATGGGCTTCGGACGCGAGGCTGCGGATCAGGCCGTGATGGTCGATGACGGCGTCATAGTTGAGCAGGGTCCGCCGCAGGAGCTGTTCGGCAACCCCCAGCACGAGCGCACCAAGGCGTTCTTGTCGAAGATCCTCTAGCACATCACGCTGCGCGGGACTAGGTCGTCTCGTACAGCTCGCGACGGAGCACGCCGATGAACGGCAAATTGCGGTAGAACTCGCCGAAATCGAGGCCGTAGCCAACCACGAACTCATCTGGGATCGTGAACCCGCGATAGTCGATCGGGATCTCCACCAGGCGCCGAGCCGGTTTGTCGAGCAGCGCGCAGATGCGCAGAGAGGCCGGGTTCTTGCCGCGCAAGTAGCGCAGCAGGTAGTTGAGCGTCAGACCCGTGTCGATGATGTCCTCGACGATCAGTACGTCGCGGCCGGCGATGGATGAGCTGAGGTCCTTGAGGATGCGCACCAGGCCGGATGTCTCGGTCGAGGCACCGCCGTATGACGAGACCTCCATCAGGTCGATCTGGACCGGCGCGTCGATGGCGCGCATCAGGTCGGCCATGAATGGCAGTGATCCCTTGAGCACACTGACGAGGGTGACGGAGCGACCGGTGTAATCGGCTGAGATGCTCGCGCCGAGCTCGCGCACCTTGGCTCGGATGTCTTCCTCGCTGATCAGGATCTGGCCGATGTCCTCGTGCAGATCCGGTAGCCGAGCCGCGCGCGGCGCCTCATCCATCAATAGCCCCTCCTCCAGGAAACGGTCGACTTGCTAAATGCTTGCGCGTGCCGCGTGGAACGCGCGCCGGCCCCGTCTCCGGCGCGAGCCACGGGACACGCGACGGCGCGCGCTGGTAAGCAGAGATGAACCTGGTTGTGTCGACGGTCGCGCTGCCACAGCGGGAACAAGATTGGCCGTAATTGGCTGCGCCGCACTCGGCGCCATGGCGACCGATGGCGGCACGACGAGTGACAACTTGACCTGGCTGTTGGCCCGATCTGCCGCGACCTGGCCTTCGAGTCCGCTAAGCGACGCGGCGAGGTCAAATCGTCCGTACTTGAGCATGAGAGCCCTGAAGTCCTTGCCGTAGAAGAGCTTCACGCGGATGTCGGGGTACAGCTCACGCAGTCGGCGCAGCTTGCGATTCTTGCGCCGCACGAGGCTCTGCTTGAGCGTCGTCAGCTCGACGTAGACGTTCAGGTCGGGGAGGTAGAAATCCGGTGAGAAGCTCTCGACGACTTTGCCCTCAAGGCTCCACATGATCGGGAAAGTGCGCGGCTCATACTCCCACGTGACGCCGTAGTAGTCGAGTATTCGAGCCAGTTCGGCCTCGCTGGCGTGCGCGAATCTGGTCTCGTCCGTCACCTGCGGTCGGCAGCGCCCGTACCGTCGCGGCCGACAGTCAGCAGCGCGCGCATATCTCCGTCAAAGCCGACCAGGAGCTCGTGCATGTCGAGCACGTCGTCGGCGGTCACTGGCTCTGTGTTGTGAGGCAGAGCCTCGCCCAGATGCTCGGGCTCAAGGTCAACGGCCAGTTCGATGTCTGACGCGTCGATGATCGAAAACTCCGCTTCATCTGATTCGACCGTGACGATGGCAACGGTGTGGCTACCACAGCGTGAGCAGTCAAGGTCGACAAAGAAGAGGCCCTCTCGCTCGGCCAGCAGGCGTATCCGGCTACCTCGGTAGCGGCGGCCGCAGGCGGGACAGGTGAACGAGGTCAGCTGGGTCCGCAGCCATTCGGGGCTGTCCATCGGAGGCCAGTCTAGCCCGTTCCGACCCTTCGCGATGTAGGCAGGCGTTATACTCCCCGGCAGTATGAGTACGCCAACGCGGACACCGGCTGCGCCTTCGCCGGACAAGACCACCGACGCAGCAGATGGACCGTCGCGGCACAGTTACACCAAGGACCGCGCGCAGCTTCTGCGACGCCTCTCGCGTATGGAGGGCCAGGCACGCGGCATCGCCCGGATGATCGAGCGCGGCGACTACTGCATCGACATCCTCCAGCAGACCGCTGCGCTGCGCGCCGCCGTCGACGCCGTTTCGCTGCTGCTGATGGAAGATCATGTCGCGGGTTGCCTGGCGACGGCGGTCAAGACCGGCGACGCAGCGTCGTACACAGAAGAGGTCATGGAGGTCATTCGGCGGAGCATGGGCCGCCCGGTCCGCGCCCGTCCTGCCGACTGACCGCCGAGGGCCGATTTCGAGATTCAGTTCGTCCACAAAGGGTGTCGACTGAACGGCTTTCTCCACATTCCGTTGGCGCGTCAGGGAAGTCGTGGAAAAGCCGGTTGACCATCGTCGCGCCAATCGCGAGACTCGCGCTCGCCACACCACTGGCGCGCCCTAGCGGGGAGGCGTCCCAGACCGAGTACGGTAACCTCGCCGGCTCCGGCGACCGGGGAAACCTGGTCAGTTCAGCCGGCCAGCGAGGGAAAACTGAAAGGCCGGTGGTGTCGGAAACGTCACGCCAATGGGAGCGGGGACAACACAACGGTTCAGAAGCGTTCGGGCATGGACGTCGCTGATCGGTCCTCGCTCCCACGGCGACCTTCGTCATCCACGTCAGACCGCGAGCACCTGCCGCGCGCCGTGGATGAGCTGCCGCCCATCGATCCCGAGTTCGGTGCTGTACTCGACGAGGCACTGCCGGAGATCGGTTTCGAGTTGAGCGCAGCGCAACGTGACGCGATCGAGAGCCACGCTCGCCTGCTCATTGCCTGGAACGCTCACATCAACCTGTCCGGGCTGCGCACTGCGGCCGACATCGCGCGTGGCCACGTCCTGGATGCGCTCGTGGCCGTTCCGGTCCTGCGCGAGATCACGCGCGGAACTCGCACAGGATTGACGCTGCTCGATATTGGCAGCGGCGGCGGTTATCCCGGCCTGCCGTTGGCCGCCGCATTGCCGGCGCGGCGTGCGGCGCTGGTTGACTCGATCGCCAAGAAGGCCGCGTTCCTGGAGGCGGCGGCGAACGTTGTGTCGGAGGCATTGCGCGCCGGGCCGGCGCCAGTGCCGGAAATCATGGCCGTCGCCGAGCGCGCCGAGGATCTCGCCGAAGAGCCCGACCAACGCGAGGGCTGGCATCTCGTGGTTGCCCGTGCCGTTGGCCGCGTCGCCGAATGTGCCGAGCTGGGGCTGCCGCTCGCGCGCCACGGCGGGCATGTCGTCATCTGGAAGCGCGCGAGTGGCGACCAGGCGCGCGCGCAGCTGAAGGACGAAATCGAGCAGGCGCGCCGGATCGTCCAGGCCGCGGGTGGCGCGGGCATACGCGTGGTCGAGCTCGAAGCCGGCGCGAGCATCGGGCTCCCGGGCAGCTGTCTGGTCGTCATCCGCAAGGTGCGTCCAACACCCGATCGCTATCCGCGGTCTGCTGGCGAGCGGCGACGCGGAACGCTAACCTGACCGCCGATGCGGATTGCCGTGCTGTCTGACATCCACGGCAATCTGCCCGCCCTGGAAGCTGTCCTTGCCGCCCTCAAGCCGTATGACGCCGTGTGGCAGCTGGGCGACATCGTCGGCTACGGTCCACAGCCCAACGAGGTCGTAGCGCGACTGTCCGACGAAGGTGCGACCGGCGTTCGCGGCAATCACGATGCCGCCGCGATCGGTGAGCTGGAGACGGACACGTTCAATGACGACGCACGCGCGGCGGTCGAGTGGACGGCGGCGCACATCGAGCCCGCCACGCGCGAGTGGCTGGCTGCCCTGCCCAAGCGCGCCATCGAGGAACCATTCACGCTCGTGCACGGCAGCCCGCGAGATCCAACCTGGGAGTACGTGTTCACGGCCACGATCGCGCGCGCCAATCTATCCGGATTCAAAACGGATCATTGCCTCGTCGGTCATACCCACATCCCGGTGATGTACCGCGAGAAGGGCGGGCGCATGGAGGGCATCCAGGTCGACGATCGTGAATCGGTCCACCTGGGCAGCCAGCGTGCCATCGTTAATCCCGGTAGCGTCGGTCAGCCGCGTGACGGAGATCCGAGAGCCAGCGCGATGCTCTACGACACGGACGAACAGACTCTCGAGTGGCACCGTGTCATGTACCCAATCGAGCGCGTGCAGAAGCTGATGGCCGAGCGCAAGCTGCCGCCGCGGCTGGCCCGCCGGCTGCAGTACGGACTCTGATGCGGCAATGAGCGATCCGGATCGCCCGCAACCTGGATCCATGAAGCCGTGGCTGCACGGCCGCAAACCGGGCGATCGCCGCGTCCGCGTCGATCGCCCGCATGCCCAGTACTTTCGCTACTCGGGCCCCGGCACGCTGGTCGCGCGCGAAACCGCGTCAGTCCCCCGTACTGCAACTGGACGCGCCCTCCAGCGAGTGCGCGCGACGCTGTTCGGACGTCCACTCTCGATCTACGACGACATCGCCGAGAGGCTGAACAAGAAGAAGGCGCTCGCCATCTTCAGTTCGGACGCGATCAGCTCGTCCGCGTATGCCACCGAAGAGATCCTGCGCGTGCTGGTGCTGGCCGGGGCGAGCGCA
>JBBQEC010000031.1:0-14054 GCA_038320305.1 Candidatus Limnocylindrales bacterium
GCGGCTGCTCCGACCGGACGGCGCGGCAGTCCTCATCACGGCAGCCTGCAATGACCTCGGTCGCCAGGTGCTCCCAATCGCCGGTGACTGGGTAATTGAGGTGTACTCGGACACGACCGCCGTGGGCAGCTTCGCGTTCACAGTGAACCCGGGGTGAGGTAGGCGGTACGTACACGACCCCAACAATCGCGCCAGGCACCGCGGACATTACGCAGGCGTTCACGTGCTACTCGCCCCTACGTAGGCCATTGCCGATGACGTGATCCCGGCCATCAGGCACCAGCCGGGGTGGTGGGTGCCCACTTCGCCTCCAACCTCGACGGAGAGTGCGCCTTGGTCGTCATGTGGGCCGGCATGAAGGATGCCGATGCTGCCGCGGTCGTGATCAACCCCAGGCTGATGGGCCACATCACCGGCCGCGTCGTTGCCCCGCCGGACATCCAGCTGCTGACCGTGCTTGCCGAATCGACCGAGGAATTTCAAACCGGCCGAGGCGACTGTTCCATTCGTCGCCCCGGCCTAAGAAGGGAACGTGACTATGCGATCCCTTCCTTCGTTCACTCTACCGTGGCCTGAATTCACAGGGCACAGATCAGCTCGAGAGGGAAATGCATGGAGATAGTCAAGAAGGAACCGAGCACGAAGGGCACGACCGACCGATTTATCGGTGAGGTGTGGGTCGACCGGCTTGCGGGTGGTCAACCGGGCGAGCATCTGCGCGTGAACGTCGTACGTTTCGCGCCCGGGTCGCGCAACGCGTGGCACGCTCACGCCCTGGGTCAGACGCTGCACGTCACTGACGGCATCGGCCGCGTTCAGGCAGCTGGCGGAGAGATCCAGGTGGTCCGCGCCGGCGACACCATCCACACGCCGGCGGGCGAGTGGCATTGGCATGGCGCCGCGCCCGACCATTACATGACCCATCTCGCGATGTGGGAGGCACCCACCGATGGTGCATAGTCAGAGTGGGGCGAGCACGTCCCGGACGCCGACTACCGCTGATCCCGTGGCTCAGCGCTCTCCTTCTGGCGCCGGATCCGGCGCAGAACCAGCGTGTCGATAACGACAATTGCCCCGCCCGCCAGGAAGCCCAGGAGCGCAATGGCGATGAGGTCAGTTCCCATCTCGTAATCATCGCTCACACGCAGCGCGTCAGATCTCAACGATCGGTCCGACTCGATCGCGACGCGCAATCCACAGCATCCATCCGGTCGCGGCACTGATTGCGAGCCCGCACACGGACGCGACGACGATGCCGGCGGGCACGGCCAGCACTGAGACCGTGATCAGGTAAGCAAAGTAGAACGGCAGTCCGCGCACGAGCCCAGCCAGCGTGCCGACGCCGGCCATCTTGCCATTCGACCGGGCGAGGGCGACGGTAATAGTCGAGCTGAGCGTCGGAAACGCAGCCACGACGCCGCCGATCAGCGGTCCGGCGAGCCGAACAATGCCGATGACGACGGTCACGACGACGGACGCGGCGGCGCACGCGAGCAGTGCGTTGGGGCGGTTGCGCACAACTTCGGCGACTGACGGCTCGATCGGACTCGCCAACAGGCGCGGACCGATGACCAGGGCGGCGACCGCCGCCGCAATCGCCAGCGATACCGGGACGAGTGCGATCATCGCCGACGCTGCCACGAACAAAGTGTCCCGACGGTGAATCCGAGCACGATTCCCGATCGCTTCATTACCGCGGCAAACGAGACTGCAAAGAGGATCTGTGCAGGAACGTGGGCGGCGGCCGTCAAGGTCACCAGAGCCGCGACCTGGCTGCCGCTCTGTATTCCGACCGCGAGAACCGCGATGGGTATCGTCGTAGGCACGGCCGCCACCCAGCCGGCCGCGCTTGCGCCCAGTCGCCGCTGTGCGCGAAGAGCGGCGTACATCACCAGCGGAGCAACTGCTGCAGGAATGATGACCAGCAGCCCATCCACTGCTGCCGAGCATACCTCTGCCACAGGATCATCCAACTACTCGTCATCCAGGGCAGCGGCTACGTGATCGGTGGCCTTATCGTTCTGTATGTGACTCGACGCATTCGGCAGCGCACCCTGGCAGACGTTCCCAACGCGCTCGTGGTTGACTCCGGCACGCACTTCGTCGCGGATCCCTGAGATGACGATCGAGCTCAGGCGCGCCAGCGATGCGGACGCTGAAGCCGTCGCTGACGTCTTTATCTCGTCGCGCCGCGCCGCGTTGCCCACCGTGCCGAACATTCATCCGGACGAGGACGTTCGCGTCTACGTACGCGACATCCTCATCGCCAAGACGGAGTGTTGGCTCGCCCAGGACGGTGATCGCGTCGTGGCAATGATGGGGTTGTCACCCGGCTGGGTCGATCAGTTATTCGTGGCTCCGGATCGTGTGGGGGAGGGGATCGGGCGGCAGTTGCTCGATCTGGCGAAGGAACGCAGCGGTGGCGAGTTGCAGCTCTGGACGTTCCAGGTCAACGACCGCGCGCGACGCTTCTACGAGCGCAACGGCTGCACGATCGACGAGCTCACGGACGGCGCCAACAACGAAGAGCGCGAACCCGACGTCCGCTTCGTCTGGCACAAGCCCTAGTCACTCAGGCGGGCAAGGCCGTCCTCAGGAAGCGCGCGGCGTTGGCGCCGATGAAGCCGGAGACGACGTCTGGTTGTCCGCCACCCATAAGTAGAGCGTCCGCCAGAGACGGTAATCCCTCGGCGTCGATGAGCACCTTCAGTGCGCCATCCATGTCACTGCCGAGCGCCACGTTCGACTCGCCGGCCGCGGCGAGCGCGCGGCGGACCATCTGCGCTCCGTCGGCGAGCAGCGAGCCGCCGAGCAGCTGCGTGGCCATCACGACGCCGAACAGGCCGCCGCGCGCGCCAACTTCCTGCGCCACTTCCACGGGCACATTGCGTGTCGCCGCGCTGTAACGACTGAGGCGAGA
Source organism: Candidatus Limnocylindrales bacterium (assembly GCA_038320305.1). GTDB lineage: Bacteria > Chloroflexota > Limnocylindria > Limnocylindrales > CSP1-4 > JALYGJ01. Next base: position 2,921 of record JBBQEC010000031.1, read on the forward strand.
CGGCCGCACAGGGTCGTCGCGCAACCCGGCATGGCTGAGCGCGAACGGTCGCTTGAGCAGCGGCATCGTCTGCTCGATGCCGGGCACCGACATGTGAGCGAGGTCAACGATCAGGCCTTGCGCCTCGAGCTCGGCGATGACTTCACGGCCGAATCCACTCAGCCCGCCGGCCGCGCGACCAGTGCCGGATCCCACGACTTCGTTGTCCATCACGTGAGCTGCGGCAAACATTCGAACGCCACGTTCACGCAGGCGGCCGACGTTGAGCAGGTCGCCTTCCAACACGTGACCGCCCTGAACGCCAAGGAGGACGCCGACTGGACCTCCGTCGGCGAGGCAGCGATCGAGATCACCGACCGAACGCACGATCTCCAACTTGCCATCCGACTCGGCGCGCCAGCCCTCGACCCGATCGATGACCCAGTTCGCGATCGCCATACGCGAGCCAACGGCAGACATCGGCAAGCCGAGCGATCGGAAATGCCAGCGCGAAAGCGAGCCACCGACATCCGGCCACGTCGTCGCGACCGTCAGGCCCACAACGCCGTAGCCGACGGACTGCATGCGCGGCAGGTCGACATGGCCACGCCCTCCACAGACAAACGAGTCGCGAAAGAGCGCGCTACCTACCAGGAGATCAATCGGTCGGGCATGGGCGACCAGAGTTCGTGATCGGTCGGTAGCCGTAAGTCGGCCGGGGAGGGCAGTCCGGTTGACCGCCCGATCTACAACGCGTGAGAGGAGGGCCGTCAGTCGGTCGCCGCAGCGGCTGCTTGTTGCGGCACGGCGACCTCAGTCGCCGGCTGCTTCTCGCGAACCTCGTCCAGTCGACCCTGCAGAAACTCCTGGCCAATGTCGCGCCCGGTCCACAGGTTGAATGCCGCAGCCGTCTGATGTAGCAGCATCGTGTCGCCGTTCATCACCTCGGTCGCGCCGGCAGAACGGGCATCGCGCATCAGCTTCGTCTCGCGTGGCTGGTACATCAGATCAAGTACGAACAGGTCTGGCGCGAGCAGCTCGCCGGCAATAGGCGACTCGTTGCCGGCATCCGACAGGGCCGAGGCATTGACGAGGATCTTGGTCTTGGCCAGCTCGGCCTCGATGACCGACTCGTGCCACGGCATTGCGCGCAGCTCCATGTGCGCCGCGCTGCGGCCGAAGTGGCGGATCAGGCCCTCGCCGCGATGGAGGTGGCGGTTGAAGATGATCACGCGCTGGAAGCCGTTCGTGATAAAGACGTAAACCGCGGCGCGCGCGCCACCGCCGGCACCAATGATCACTGCCTGCTTGGGCATCTTCTGGCGACCGACCAGGGCATCGAGCGCGGCGCGGAAGCCGACGACGTCGGTGTTGTGGCCGACCAGCCGCGTTGACTCACGCGTGATCGTGTCGACCGCGCCGGTGGCCTGCGCCTCGTCCGTCAGTCGATCCATCATCGGCACGACGCGTTCCTTGTATGGCACCGTGATGTTGGCGCCCAGGTAGTCGTCGCCGCGAAGCTGTTCGATGGTGTCGCTCAGCGTCATCAAGGGGACGTCGAGTGGCTCGTACCGAGCATCGACGCCGGCATCGTCGAAAGCGGCCTGCTGCAACTCGCCGGAAAGCGAGTGTGAGACCGGATGGCCGACGAGGACGACCTGTTTAGACATGCTGAAACACCTATCAATCGGGCCCGTGAACGCGGGCGGGAGGGGATCCGATGCTATCATCGGCTGCCGGATTGGGAGAGGTCGCATAGAGGCCTAGTGCGGCGGTTTGCTAAACCGCTGAGTGGGGTTACCTGCTCCGAGGGTTCGAATCCCTCCCTCTCCGCCAGTGCGCCCGTAGCTCAGTGGATAGAGCGTCAGGTTGCGGACCTGAAGGCCGTGGGTTCGAGTCCCGCCGGGCGCGCCAAAGCCACACTCCGGGGAAGTGCCGCTCGTGCTCTGCTAGGTACGCCTCCGTGGTGATCATTCGCACGCGTGGGCTGCGGCCCTGCGAGCCAGTTCGCGCTCGAGCGCATCGTGTCTGCCTGATAGGTCAGGGGTCGCCGGAGTTCTTGCCAAGCGGTGGATCCGCCGCAGTACCGCGCGACCCTTGCCAAAGCTCGTCCGACACGGGCGGGTTGTTGCGCCACGGAGCTGGGATGCGCCGCTCGTCGGGCGAACGGCGGTTCCGCACAGCCCACCCGTTGTTGAGCGGATTAGTCACGGTGGCCCTCAATGCACCCTCGGGGACGCCGCTCTCCAGGGCCAAGATGCGGTAACTGACGTCGCCCCGTGAGTAGCGCGTGAAAAGCTCTACGACTTGCACCATCTCCACAGGGTCGATCGCGAGTCGCGCCTCGGGTTGGGGCGTGCGGATGAAGCCCATGATGGGCGAGCCAGCTTGGTCGCCATAGCGCTCGAACGTGGCCGAGTAGGTCACGAAACGCAGTGCACTGGACGTCATTGACCGATCTGACCGTATATGCGCCCTTCGCCGACCGATCTCCACGGGCCTGACCTTCGCACCGTCCTTCACGAAGTGGGGCCGCGAGGGCTTAGAGCCGATCGCGCACATGAGGTTGGCCGCGAATGACCTTGGGCTCTCGGCTTCGTCGCCGCGTGCCGCGATCCGAGTGGCCGATCAAGCGCGATGCTACTTCCCAAGTCGACGATGTCGTCATGGGCACGACTGACGCATGGCGGTTCCGCTCTTTTCCCTGCGGCGCAGATCTTGTCACAACGGCGTTGTCGACCACGCCGACCATGGGTAGCGACTGAACCCGACAGCCGCACCGGTCGTGTCGCTGTCGCTGGAACGAGTCAACTACGTCCGTGTAGTACATTCCTCTCAAGACGTCGTCCAAGGCTAGTGGATTCTCCATGGCGAAGAAACGTGCGACATATACGGCTGCTGGCGTTCCGGCGGCACGCGCCTCTTCCCGGCAGTCCGACTCTCCGTCGGCTCAGCCGGAGCATCAGCTCGAGACACTGGTCGTCACCCACGCGTTCGATCCGAGCACGGTCGCGACACCGTATAGCGCGATCGTTCGCGTAATCGGGCGACGAGCCAGCGTGTCGGGACGGTCGGCCCCGACCGACTCGTTTGTTCACGATGAGCGAATCGATCGCATCGTGCCAGGTAGCGGCCCGATCTCCGTGACGTCGCGAGTAAACGACCTCGTACCGGGTGAATGGAGCGTGGCGGCCGAGCTGATCAAGGAACCGCCGCCTTCGGCGGCATCGCGCCCCACGCGCCGCGGGTCCGGACCGCAGCTTCGTGTCGCCAACTGGTCGTGGCGCCACTCGAGGCTGGAGACTGGCGGGTATTCCGCGGTAGTCCACACGAGGCTCCCTATTCTGGCGCGTCTCTCGAGCGGACCGCGTTCCTTCCAAGGTTCGATCGCGCCGCTGGTTCTCGCCGGCACATTCCTGACTCTGTATGCGCAGTCGTCGATTCTCGCCCAGCAGGGCCTCGACACGCGCTCGGCGTTGTTCGTGACCGCCATCGCTGCGCTCGGAGGACTTGTTGCGGCGAAAACCTGGTATGCACGATTGAACCCCGGATCATCCTTGCTTTGGGGCGGCTGGGCGGTTGATGGCTTTTTGGTCGTTGCACCATTGATTGCCATCACGGCCTTGCTCGTGCTGCATTTCCCCCTCGGCGCATGGCTCGACGCGACAACTCCCGGGTTCTTTCTGACTGTGTCGCTTGGGCGAGTAGGTTGCTTCTTCACGGGCTGCTGTTCTGGCCGGACGAGCAGTGCCCGCTGGGCTGTCTGGTCGTCCGACGGCCGTGTCTGTGCGCGGCGCGTGCCAACTCAACTCTTGGAGTCAGTGACCGGGTTGGCGTTGGCTTTGCTGACGCTGCCTGTCGCGCTGGCGAGGGCGGCACCGGCCGGTTTCGTCTTCATCGGCGCCTTTGGCGCGTACCTGATCGCTCGACAACTGCTGCTCCGGCTTCGCTCCGAGCCACGGTCCTTCTCCTGGTCGCGCCACCGGCGCCCCTCGCGTCTGCCGGACATTACCAAGTGATGCGAACGACGAGCGGACGTCACCTTCTACAGGGAGTGAATCCCCGCGGCCCGCGCATATGAAGTGGTTGGGGCCCAGTCCCAGGTCCTGAGCCCAGCACCACCCGCAGACGGGCAGCGTCTAATGGTGCGCTCAGCGTGGTTAAGTAAGGGGCGTAACCCAACGCGAGTAGACCCAGCCATGCTTTCCCGACTTGGTCACTACCTCGTACCACAGGTAACCCCCCGGACTGCGGCCTTGGTCGACGATGCGGAAGTATCCACCGCGGCCGATCCAACCCAAGATGCGAGCGCCGGGATCGGCCGTTATCCGGACGTTCATCGTTCCTGTGGCGACGGCATTGGCACGAGCGGGCACGATGCCTTGGCCGCCCGGACCCTGGTTCCCGTTCCCGTTCCCGTTCGCGTTTCCGTCCGTGTTCCCGGCGTCGCCTCCGCCCCAGTTGACCAAAAGGACCTGCGTCACCTGCTCATTGATCGAGTACAGCGAGTGAATCGACACACCCCATGGGTTGACCAGCGCGCTGATGGCCTTGCCATCACCGATGTATATACCAATGTGTGCCCCGTTGTTCCAAACGATCAGGTCGCCTGGCCGGGCGTCGGCCACATTCTCCGAAAAGCGACCGCGCGAAACGAAATACTGCATGTATCCACGCGCACGCAGGCGCATGCCTCCGATACGCGGGAGCTCGCCAACGTCGGAGAAAATCCGATACAGCAGCCCCGAGCAGTCGAAAGTCGTCGGCCCTTCGGAGCCCATGCGGTAGTTCGAACCGAGGTAATTCCGCGCAGCCGCGACAACGGCATCGGCCGGGTCAGCGGCCGCGACGGGCGCTGGCGCAGCGAACGACGGGGCAATGAGTGCAAGTGCCAACGCGCCGACGGCGCCGGCACGGAGCGGCGTCGCCGTGCGCCGATAGGCCTCCTCGGCATAGATCGATCCGACGATGGTGGCACCGAGCAAGACGGCAATTGGCTGCCGCAGCGTAGACCAAAGCCGCCCGCCTACGCTCGCAGCGTAGGCGCTAAGCAAGACGGGAACGGCAAGCAGACAGGCGATCACGAAACGGGCGCGGCCACGGCTCAACGGCATCTCACAGCTCCTCTGGCTCGAGACCGCCTGGGCACGGCGACGGTCGACGTCTGTTTGGCGGCTCAGCCGCTGGGGCGTCGGCTGAGCCGCTGGTGTTTTCGCCGACATTGCTACGACGGCTGTGTCGTAGTATGAACCACGTGGAGTGCCGCTGGGCACGACTTTTGCACGGTGCTCGAATCCAGTGTTGCCGAGATCCCAAACAACTGGTTAAGCAGGCCGGCGCGTGGTGGGCAGATTAATCTCCTACGGTCGTGTAGCAGATGATCGAAAACTGCTGCCGGAAAGCGCCGACCCTTGCCGACACAACGGAGTGTTAGTGCAGAACAGTCCGAACTGGACGAGACGGAGTCTTGGTTCGCGGCGTGGTACCCGCCCGCGACTTAAAGGCGCCGCGGCTCGCTCAGTCGAGAGCCAGCCCGAGAGCATGGCAGCCCACTGCCGCTATGACGGCGACCGCGATGGGTAGCCACTCATACGCCAGCTGCAAGCCCGTGCCTGTCGGTTCTCCACTCAACAAGGCCCGTACGCGCCGCCCCGTTCCCTGGGCCGATGCAGCGACCCCAAGTGTCGCGGGATCGGTTTTGAGCAGGGCCCCAGCAAGCGCCCTCGCCGACGAGCCGTGCTCCAGTGCATGTGCGTCGGCCATCCGCTCGAGATCGACCAGCCGTTCGACGAGGAGGCGGTGGATCGTGACGACCCGTCCAGCGATGACAATCCACGCCTCGATAGCCGCGGCGCGCAGTGGAGCGAAAGTCTCCCGGTGGTAGCTCTCGTGCAGCACGACGGCCCGCCGCTCCTCGTAGTTGAGTTCGGCCACGAGGGCGGCGCCGAGGTAGATCGTCGGACGCACTACGCCGGTGACAAAAGCCGTCATCCCGCCACCTCGGACAACGTTGACCTTCACGCCATCTACGAGCTCGCAGGTACTGTAACGATCGAGTTCCCGGGCGAGTCGCCGTGCATCCCAAAGGCTGGAGATCATGCAAGCCGCCCACAATGTGCCGATGGCAGTCGTAGCGAGCTCTGCCAACAGCAACGGATCGCCGTGCACGAGCGCTCCGACCACCACGCACCACGTTGCGCCAACGATGACGGCGCCGAGGAGGACGAGCGCCTCGCGCTTCATTCCGAAGGTCCTTCCGACCGAGCCAGGCGGATCAACTCATCGCGCTCATGCGGATCGAGCTCGGAAAGGTGTACGGCAAAGCCGCGCATCGCCGCGCTGCCATAGGTTTGCAGAACGTGGTCAACCGCACGCCGGCTCAGTTCGTTGATCGTCGCACGCTCGTCGGCGGCGGCACGGTAGACAAAACCTCGGCCGTGTTTTGTGCGATCAAGCAGTCGGCGGTCGTGGAGGCGGGTCATTATCGTCATCACCGTCGTATAGGCGGGTGCGGACGTGCCACCTTCCCGCAGCGCTTCTGCCACGTCGCGGACTGTTGCCGGCCCACGATCGAGTATCACGCGCATGATCCGTCCGGCGAGCGGCCCGAGGACGTCTTCGATGGCGCCGCCTCTCGGCGATCCGGACTGCGTGCTCACGGAGGGAGGATAGCGGTGGCAGGCTCGCCGCTCAGGCCCCTCGCGGTCGGCCGCGGTGGCACAAGTTGGAACTGACTCTCGCTGCCGCGATCTTCGCCGGCATTGTCGCGTTCCTGTCGCCGTGTGTGTTGCCGGTTGTCCCAGCGTATCTCGGCCAGATTGGAGCGGTCGCCGCGGCAGCGCCGGCTGGAGGCGCGTCGGCTGCTCGCTCGACGTGGCGCGCTCTCGGCCACGCGATCGCCTTCGTGATCGGTTTCACGATGGTCTTCACGTTGCTCGGGCTTACCTTATATGCGTTCCGGCCACTTTTTGAGCTCGAACCGGTCCGCGTAGTCGGCGGGTTACTCGTCGTTCTGCTCGGGCTGAATCTGATGGGCGTTGTCCGCCTTCGCCTACTGGCTCGTAGCTGGAGCCCATTCACTTTTGGGCGAGCGCCACTCGGTGGTGTTGCGGCGCGCAACCCGCTTGCCTCTCTCGCCCTCGGCGCCATATTCGCCAGCGCCCATACGCCGTGTATCGGCCCGACTCTCGGGGCCATCCTGGGTCTTTCACTGGCTGCTGGCCCGGCACCCAATGTCGCAGTGTTGCTGGGCGGCTACTCGCTCGGCATTGGAGTGCCGTTCATCGCGCTCGCACTCGCCGTAGATCGAGCCAAGCCGCTCGTGGCCTGGCTCGCCGTGCATGGCCGGGCGGTGGAGCTGGTTGGCGGCGCCCTCGTCGTGGTAATCGGCCTCGCGATCATATTCAACTGGTTGGCGACACTGTCCACGATGTTGTACTGGCTGTGGCCACGCGTGTGACTCCAAACAGCTCGCCCACCGATAAGCGGCCGATCGACGGCGGCGATGTCGCCCACGAGACGGCATCCTCTGATGAGCCGTCATCCGCTCACGTGCCGTTTATGCGCCGACGCGTCTTGGGTCCGTTCAGCGGCGCTCAGGTTTTGGCCAACCTGCTGGCGATAGTCGTCGCCGCGGTGGTCCTGATCGTTGCCACGAGTCCCTTGGCAGGCGGCCCCCCGTCGTCTGGGCTGGGCGCCCCAGGCGCTAGCTTTTATCTCGTAGGTGCCCAACAGCCGGGTCTCGCGATCGGCCAGCCTGCGCCTGAGTTCATGGGCACCAACAACGGTCAGCAGGTGGGCCTTACGGATCTTGGAGGCAAGCCGATCAGGCTTGCGGACTACCGGGGTCGGCCGGTGTGGATCAATTTCTGGGCGACCTGGTGCCCGCCGTGCCAGGCCGAAACGCCCATCTTGCGCGAGGTCTACAACGAGTACGCCGGGCAGGGCCTGGCGCTCATCGCTATCAGTGTTCAGGAGACGTCCGTCGACGACGTAGGGGCGTATGTGCAACGCTACGGTCTCGACTACACCGTTGCCTTCGACTCGACCTCGGCCATTTTCCACCTCTACAAGGCATTCGGACTGCCGACCCAGGTCTTCGTGGACCGAGACGGAATCGTCCGCGATGTCATCCTCGGCCCGGTGACGCGCGACAGCGCCGAAAAGGAGGTAAAAAGTCTGTTTGGCCCATGAGCTGGCGATGCCGACCCGCGCTGGGCAGCGACGCGCGGATCACGCACGGAGGCTTGAAGCCCACATCCCGCCAAAGAGGTCCGTCGGTCGCACCCTGCCCATCGTTGGCGATCGTCGTCGCTTCATGGACACCCGGTCGGCAGCGGGTCTCGGTCTCACGATTACGAGATCGCTCATCGAGGCGATGGGCGGGACGATCGGGTCGCGAGCGAGGGCTCGGGCCCGGCACCACGCTTACGGTTGGCGGCCGCGCGCCCGAGCATTAATCCCTTCTCAGTTCGCACCCATCAAGCGGCTACGGACGACCCCCGTCAACACAGCTCACATGCCTGCGCGCATCGACAGGTCGGCAACCGTCGCCGCGAGCCCGACGCCGATCGCGAGCAGGGCGAGGGTGATGCCTGCGACGACCGCCTTGGCAGCAGTGGTCGGGCCTGCCATGGCCGGCTCGTTGGCGCGGTCGTGGCCGCCCTTGCCCAGGGCGCTTGACGAGCCCATGCCATGCTTCAGGCCAGTCGCGACGAGCCACCAGTTCACCGGATAGGCGAGCAGCCCGCCGACGATCGTGGCGACGGCCATGACGCCCCAGAACCGCCCGCTCGTAGGCTCCATCGCAGAGGGATCCTGTGTCGTGAGCACGACCATGACGGGGATCATCCCGGCCATCAGCGCATTCATCGACAGCCACTCGGGAAGGACCGTGGCGCGGACCGCGGCCAGATAGCTCCCACCCTTCATCGCCTTCATGAACAGGGCCTGGAAGATCAACAGGCCAAAGACGAAACCGGCGACATACTCGACCACGAGATCGACGCCCAGCGGCATAGCGAGCGCCCCGGTGATCGCCGCGGCGGCGATGATGCCCGTCGCGTCACCGGCAAGGCAGTGGATCGTCGAACCAACGGCCTGCTTCCAGCGGGGAGCGACGAAGCCCTGGTGGCTCTCGCCTGCGGGCCGTCGGCATGAGGCGATGTACACGATCAGACCGACCGGCCCCGTGTAGAGCAGTACGAGAATCCAGCCGAGCTTCATCACGCCCATGGCGGGGGTCCTGGCGATAAGGTCATAGGCGACGTAGGCCGTCGACGCGATCGTGAGCACGAACCAGACCATCAGCACGGTATCGAGCATCTGGGTCTCCTATCTATTTGTAACTCGAGGATCGCGATCGGCCGGTGCCCGGCGAGCGAGCGCAGGAGGTGCAACTCGTCGAGCAGGATGCCAATCTGGAGTGGGGCGATCGCGAACCGGACGCGACTCGAAAAATGAGAGGCTCCCACCGCCTCCTTCCCGCGGCCCGCCGGCGTCGTCTCGATGCCGAGTCCTCCGGGAGCGGCAGAGGCATGTGCATCGCTCATCGACCGGTCGACTCGGCGGACCCGGGAACTTTCGGGTCGTGCCAATGATCGCCAGGCTCCAGGACCAGGTCCGCCTCCGTCGGCCCCCAACTGCCGCGCTCGTACTCGCGGACCGGGTCGGTGCCCTTGAGCGCCCCGTCCACGACGCGCCAGGCGGCCTCCACGGCGTCCTCGCGTGCGAACAGCGACTGGTCGCCCTGGATCGCGTCGCCGATCAGGCGTTGATACGCTGGGCGCTCATCGACGCCCTGATGAGTCGCCTCGAGCTCGACCGCCTGCCCGGCCATGTCATCGCCCGGGGTCTTGGTCCGGACGCCGAGCGAGATGGACATGTCCGGCGACAGGCGGAAGCGGACGTAGTCGCCGTCGGGGGGATCGGCTCCGCCGAAGATGTCGAGCGGCGGTCCTCTGAGCTCGACCAGGACCTCGGTCGCAGTGACCGGCAGGGACTTGCCGGTCCGGATGTAGAACGGCACGCCGGCCCAGCGCCAGGTGTCGAGCCGGAGACGGAGGGCCGCGAACGTCTCGACGTCTGAGGCTGCACTGACGCCCTTGACATTGCGATAGCCGCGGTACTGGCCGCGCACGACGTCCCGGGCGGCAAGCGGACGGATCGAATCGAGGACCTTGAACTGCTCGTTGCGGACAGCCTCGGGACTCTCTCCCGACGGTGCCTCCATGGCTAGCAGGCTGACGACCTGGAGCAGGTGGTTCTGGACGACGTCGCGAATCGCCCCGACCTCGTCGTAGAAGGCGCCGCGGTCGGTGACATCGAAGGATTCGGCCATCGTGATCTGGACACTGGCGATCCGATCGCGGTTCCAGATCGGCTCGAGGAAGGCGTTGGCGAACCGGAAGTAGAGCAGGTTCTGGACGCACTCCTTACCGAGGAAGTGGTCGATCCGAAAGATCGCGTCCTCCCGGAAGACCCGGCGAACCGCCGTGCTGAGCGCCTGTGCGCTGGCGAGATCGCGTCCGAAGGGCTTTTCGAGGATGACTCGTGCGCCGTCAGCGGAGCCGGACTGATCGAGCCCGTCGATCACCAGCCCGAAGAGGGGTGGCGGGATCGCCAGGTAGTGGAGCGGATGTGCCGCGGCGCCGAGTTCGCTCCGCAGCGCCTTGAAGGTATCCGCCTCGTCGTCGGAGCCCTTCACGTAGCGGAGCAGGGCGAGCAGCTTGTCCGTAGCCGCCGGGTCGACGGCGCCGTTGGATGCGAGGCTCTGGCGTGCTCGCTCGCGCAGCAAGGCGAGGTCGCCAGAGCGGGCAACCCCAATGATCGGTAGCTCAAAGCCCTCGTCGCGGATGAGGCCGTAGAGCGCCGGGAAGATCTGCTTGAAGGCGAGATCGCCCGTCGCCCCGAAGAAGACGAAACTATCCGACCGATCGACCTTCATCCGGGTCAATCAGAGGGGGTTTCGCTCTGTTCGTTGGGATAGCCCACGAGAGGGGAAGTCGTAGAACCCCCCCCCGGTATCCCGTAGTATGGGTAGAGACTGGAGAAGTAGTTCCCGGAGGAGGAGTCGGTATCTGCCGCGACGAGGTCCGGGTCGTAGCGGGGCGCGCCGGCCACGTGCTCGCGGGTGGGGCTGATGTGGACAGCGTCA
>JBBQEC010000032.1:0-14038 GCA_038320305.1 Candidatus Limnocylindrales bacterium
CCGGCTTCAATCCGTAGTAACTCTGCCAGCTGGGCGGCTCCCACATCTTGCTTGACTTGCGCAAGGCGAGGTATGCGCCGCCGTGCTCGGGCGTCAGCAGATGGGTCGCGCCCCGGAACGCGAACGTCTTGATCAGACGGCCGTCGGCAAGGGCGCGGATGACCTCGCCTCGTTCTGAATGAGCGCGGCGCATGCGGATGGCGAGCTCCGCGTTGAGCTCGGGCTGCGCAGGAACAGCTCCGAGGCGATCCACAACCCGTTCGACGGCTATCTCGCCGACGGGTTCGAGCAGCTGCTGGCGCATTCGCCAGGCGAGCGCCTGCGCCCACGTGATTTCATGCATCGATGGCGGCGATTATCGCGCTGTTGGAGATCCTCTCCCGGATCAGCATCCCCAATCTGCTCGACAGAATCGTCTGACCGATGCCGATGTGCGCCGGGCCTTCCCTTCATTGGTGGGCGCACTCGGGCTCCGAATGTTGCTTATCAGGTAGACACTGGACGAAACGTGGCAACGGAATCAGGATACCGATCAAGATGAAAAGGATTCGCCTTGCGGCCTGCGTCGCGATCTGCGCGACACTCCTCATCTCGGGCTGCGCCAGCGGGACCGCGACCATCACCGGGACACTCGTGGGCGCCGACGGCAGCTGTCTCTACGTCCAAGGGCCAGGTGCGAACGGCACTGATCTCTACTGGCTTCGGCGTCTGCCGTCCGGTTCGGAGGCGGATGCCGACGGTCTGGTCAGGCCTGACGGGAGCCACATCCGGATGGGGGACTCGGTCACCGTCTCCGGGGCTGTGGCATTCGTGCCATTCGAAAGGCAATGCCAAGGCGCGCACACGCTCGACGTGACAGCGATCGAATAGGTCGTCATGACGACTGCTGGACGGCCACGGAGCACAACGACCGTGGTCGCGAACGCCATTTCGGTCGCTGTCGCAGCCGTCGTGATTTCGTGCTCAACTCCGACTCCAACCGTCCCGGCTTCTTCCGTGCCCTCGGCAGCGGAGTCGTCACCGCCCGTCGCACGCCTTTCGCCGAGCGCTCCACCGTCTGCGGTCGACGGATCTTCATTCGTGGCGTCGTCAGCTGCCGTTGACGGTCCGTTTCGCCTGGAGCTCGTGATGCCGACGACGGGGTGGCGCATCTCGGACGCTATAAGTGGCACGGCGACTCTCAGTTACAACGGTCAACAACCGACGTTGATCGCAGCATCCAGCCAGGCAGTCATCACCTTCGTCTACGACGAGATCGGCGCCGATCAGCAAATCACCTATCCCATATCGGCCGACTGCCACACGTACACGCTGGACCCGGGAACGCGCCTCGAAGAACCGGTCCGGATGTCGACACAGCCAGACGGCGTGGGCGCCCATCTTTCTGCCGGCGACTGGACGATCACGGCTGTCGCACAGTTCACCGGTGGTCCCGAGGCGGTCCCGACCCCGTTCGAGCTGCTTGATCTCTGCAAGAGCACCGCTCACAGCCTCCGAGCGTCTCTGACGCTAACCGTCCTTGAGTAGAGATCAGCCCCTATCGTCGCCGACACTACCGTCTCGACCCTGTCCACCAGTCGCGCAGCCCGACCTGCTGCAGCAAATCGATCTCAGTCCGCGCAGGCTGTCTCTACGTCGTCCATGCCGACACGCTACGCAAGTGCGCGCCAACTTGGGTGTCGCGATCAGATCAGACACACGTCGAAACGACCGTGTACCCAACGACGTCGCTTTGAGCAGGGTTGCCGACGGACGTCGGTACGACGATGCCAGCTAACCCGGTGCACGGCGTGGCATCGGCGGAAGTACGGACGACCGCGGTGAAGTGGTGGACCTCACCGGGCGCGAGGATGCGGGTTGTGAACGGCCCCGCGACCAGCGCAGCGGTGATGTCGGTCCGTGGATGCCAGCCCCGGTAGAACGCCACGGTGAATTCGGTCGAGGGCGGCTGATAGGCATTGACGGTGAACGAACCAGCGACCCCGCCGTCGTTCTGGATCGTTATGACGAACCTCACCGAGCCGCCGTTCGCGGTGGTCCTGGTTGTTGACTGGTCCGTTCCATGGGTGTTGTAGACGTTGTTGCCCTTCAACGTGCAGCCGAGCACGCGAATACGCGCGTCGGGCCGGGGAGGGCAAGCCGAGGGTGCCACGACATTGAATTCGCAGTTCCCAATGCTGTGCTGCCTTGACGAGGCGCGTTGTGCCGGACATCGGTCTTCGGGCCTCTAGAACGGCGTCCCTAATTGACCTGAGGAATAGCGCGCGACGTCGATTCGCCAGGGCGCAGGGTCCTTTCACGCTCAGATTAGTGGTCGGGGCGAAAGGATTTGCGCCGTTGAGACCCACGCCGCGGATCGTGATCCCAGAGGCTATCCCTCGGCGGCTGGCAGCAGCGCTTAGGCGTTCGGTAGACCGCTACGCGATACAGTCAGCGGCCGTTACTCGACCGACGCCGACGATCGTGGCCTGTCGCGTGTGTGACGACGCTCAAACACGCGGCGCCATGCGGTGCCTAGATCAGGGCCAGCCGATGAGGAGGTCCTGCTGCCCCCATACGCAGCCCCCGTCTATAGAGTCGCCGGCACGGAACTTGACCTGTCCGGTCGCGTCGAGGATTTCGAGATTCGGCTTGAAGTGTGCGGTGAAGCCCTTAGGGAAGATCACGCCCAACGTTCCGTGGTCTTTGACCGCGATCCAGGCCACCCTGGGATCGTTTACATCACCTTGGAGGGTTGCCTCGATTAAACCTATTCCCGCACATGCGAACGGGCCGGACGTATCGAAGGTTCTGATCGGCGCTGAGGGCGGCGGCGCAGTATCGATGTGCGGGGCGGTCGGAACAGGTGATACCGGCCGAGCGGTCTGTGTTCCCATGGGAAACGTGACGGCTGTCGGTGTGGGCGGCACGACGGTCACAGAGGGCAGTGTCAGCGAAGGGACCGGCGCGACGCCGCATCCCGTCAGAATCACCGAGGCGAGGACGGCGGGAGTCAGTCCGGCTCGCACGAGGCGCCTCATGAGTAGGAGCGCGGCAGCAATCACGGCCAGTAGGGCGGTGAGTCGCCGCCGATGCCCTGTTCGAGGCCAGGCTGCCCGTCGTGATCGACCCAAAGGTAGTTCACGAGACTGCCTGCCTTGCGATCTTTAGCCGCGTCCCATGCGATCGTCAGCTTCAATCGCCACGCATCGATTGGCGTCTCTTCGACTGTTGTCGAGCAGTGCACGGGTACCGGCTTGCGAAGCTTCGAGTATCCCGGGAACTGTTGCACAACCGCATCCGCGGTCTGATCCATAGTGGTCGGGAAGCACGAGAAGCTCGCGTCGTGAGCTGCGATCGTCTCCATCGCGCTGGCGAGCGCAGCGTCGCGAGCCGATCCGGTGGGCAAGGGTTCGATAGCTGGCACGTAGTTCAGGCTCGCAATCAGAGCGTCGACCTGCTCCAAAGTTTGATCGGCTCCCGGGTTCATCGCCGTCGCGTTGAACCTGAGGGCGCTGTCGGGGCTCCCGGGAATGCTGATGAGCCATGACCTTTCGGCATCGCCACCAGATCCAAACCCGGATGTAGCTACAACAGCAGGCAGACCGCCAACGGTGATATGCATTGACCCGGAGTTGACGGGCTGAGCGTACAGAGGCTCATCCATCGGAGGGCTCTCGGCCGCCGCCAGCTCCACCGACACTGTGCCCGGCGCGAGGTTCCATCTGAGCGAGCAGTCCGGGCCGACCGATTGACCGCAGGACATCTGCGACGGCGCTGTTCCGAGGAGTGCAAGGACCGGGCCGGTCCTCAAGAGCACGTTCAACGGTTGCAGTTGCCAGGTAGCGGGATAGTCGAAAGCGATGCCGTTGTCGCTGTAATGGGCCATACTCGGAGTCGACGTGCCCGGGATCGAGGGTGAAGCCGAGGCCGATGTGTTCGGAGGTGTTGTCGACGGCGACGGAATTGGCGTTGAGAGGCGGGATGCCGGCGAGGGCGAGATGGCACCCGAGCAGCCGAGCAGAGACACGCCCAGAACGACGACGAAACTCAGTTTGCGCACAAGCACCTCCGCACTCAGGACGACATGATCGTGGTTTGGTTCCTCCCGAACGTCAAATTGCGACAGCCGAGACCCGTCCCATTAAGGAAGGTTGCGTTGCGCCGGCGCGCCACGCTCAAATTGCGGCCCGCGTCCGAGTGGACCAAAACGAGGTCCTTTCAGTTCGTTGACTCCGGTCACCTTGGTGCCCGGCGAGAGATCCGCAGACTCTTAATTGATCTCCGTCGCGTCGAGCGTGTGCGAGCCATCGCATTGCCTGTCGAAGGGCAGCCAGGACAGAGTTCCCGACACGCTAAGCGAGTCGCCGATCGCGATGAGGCTCCCGTCAGGTTTGCCAAGGCTCATGCGCTCGTCCGTCACGTAGCCGGCCGGCAGATGCCGAAGCCAGTAGCGATCAGTGCCGTTCGTAGTCGGTACATCGACGTACAGACAGCTGCCGTCGGCGCCCACCAGTGTGCCGGTGATTGTCGCGGTCCCGCTGGCGCAACCCGCGCCGAAGAGCGTCGCGACGATCACGACGCAGGCCGCAAGCGGAAGTCTTTTCATGCCGGTACTCCGTTCGGTGCGATTGGTTCCACAGCGTCTCCGTCGAGTTGGGAACGGTCAAGTTTCAACTGAACGACGCTTGGCACACGGGCGTTGTTTTGTGGCTACATCTTGTGGGGATGCTGGGCTGCAACGTCCCCGAACAGCGGTGCTAAGGGCACACGGCCGCGAAGACCGAGGGCGGAGGGCACGTTGCCCGCTCGACGGTTTGGCCATCGCTCCCGTCGATGACCGTACGAGCAGCGAGCGGCTGACTGAGCTTGGCGATCGACTCGTACCCAGTCCCGAGGCCGTTTGACGCTCCGACTGAGATGTCGAGACCGCTGACCGTGATCGTCACCGTCGACGGTGTCTCGACGACATTCGTGACCCTGACGTTGGCGTTCGGACCGGAGATCGTTCCAGCGAGGAGCGTCTGCTCGTCGACTACGCGGTAGTAGAAGATCGCATTCGGCCTATCGAGGAGTCGGTAGCCGATGAAAATGAGGATGACAACAAGACCAACGGCACCTAGCGCAGCCCATCGTCGCCGGAGTCGCCGAGCCTTCATCGTTACGTCCCGTGGTGTGTCGAGACACGGTCGGTCCACCACGTCTTTTTGACAAGGGCCGCAGCACCGCCGAACAGATGAAGTTCACGCAACCCGAACGCGCTCGCGCTCACTCAATTACGGACCGTCCGAATCGGGTCCTTTGCCGCGAGCCGCGAGAGCACAGTCTGTTCGCGTACGTCAAGCTAATCCGTGTGACGGAGCGGGATTGGGCGCGGGAACGTCTTTTCTCTGACGCGCACCTCGGCCGCCGTTTCGGTCACGCGAGGTGTCGAGTGCTTTCGGCCACCACGTCTCAGCGACAGCCCGCCTTGACGTCGATCCCTTACGCTTCAGATCACGCACCGGGTTCCCGCAGCGCGGACCATTCTGGTATGCGACGCGTTAACAGCAGCGCGCCCAAGATCGCCGCAACTGGCAAGATGATGACGGCGGCAATGACTTCCCCTAGCGGCACGACCAGCGGCGCTCCGCGCGATGCGAGGAGACCCCAAGCCGGAAGTAAACCAGCGGGGACCGCCAGCAAGCCGGCCATGAGCGCCAGGACGCCGGCACGTGCGGCCGATATGCGCCGGCGTATGCCGGGATCCGCGCCGATCGCTAACAGCGTGCGCTGATCCGGCCGCGACTCCGCCTCTCCGAGCGCTACAGCGATGCCCGTAACGCTCAGCGCGAACAGCAGGCTCAAGGCGACAAGCACGAGTCTGAAGCTCTCGTCCGGGCGCGTTGGTCCGATGGATGCATCTGCTCGGGTGTTCACCTGCTGACCGGCGAGCGCCCCTGCCGCCGCAACATCCGCCTCAGTCACCGGTCGCGGCAGCCGGACGAGATACGTCGAGATCGCCCCTGGTTGGAGACCGAGCGCTTCGGCGGTCGACGCGGAAATGACTGCGTCTGGCATTTCGCCCGCGGCCTCCAGATGAGTCGCGACAGTAAAGCTCGGAGCGGCAACGGCCTGTAGTTCGTCGCCACTCGAAGCGTCGCGAACGACGAGCGTCGCCTGACGCACTGTCGGTGGATCACGAGTAACGATGGCGTTGTCAACTGCCAACTGCTGCTGCGGCAGCACGAGGACGACGCCGCCGTTGTCAAGCGTCGGCAACCCTGACTCGGCGCCGAGAGCCGCCAGGAGCTGCGCGTCACCGACCGTGACCGTGTAGGCAACCTTTTGCTCATCGGCTGGCGCCGTCCGATCCTCGACCTGCGCGAACAGGTCACGCTCACCGCTGCCGACGAGCAGTGGGATCGGCGCGCCGGCCATCGCGCCGAGTGCGTCGGTCACCTGCGGCCCGACCGTCGCCGCCCCGTCGCCTTCGATGACCAGCTGGTCCGCGCGCAGCCACGGCTGCCAGCCCGCAGCCGTCTGCGCATCGCTACTCGCAAAGTAAGCGGACACCGCAACCGTGGCCGCGAACGCGGCGAGGATCGCCATAACGATCGGCGCGCTTCTTGACCGGGCGCGAGCGGTGTCGCGCAGGGCGATGCGCGCCGCAACCGGGAGACGCAGGCCGAATCGTTCTAGTCGCTCGATCAGCCACGGGCTGCACGTACCGAACCCGAGTACGCCAAGGATTGCGCCGCCGAGCAGGAGCAGGATGCTCAGCGTTGCCTGCGATCCGTCGATATCGCTCAGTCGTATCGCAGCGCCAGTGCTCGTCAGCACGCTGCCCGCCACGACCATGAGCACGCCCAGGTCAAGTAGGCGGCGCGCGGCCCCGAGTGGCGGACGCCGCCCGGACAGTGCCAGCAGCACCAGCAGCCGGGCAGCCGAGCGCGCCGGAATCGCGGCCGCGAGCAAGCATGCCAGCAGTCCTATCGCACCGGCCAGGACGAGAAATACAGGAGAAATCGAGACTGGGCCGACCCGCCGATTGGTGAGCTCGTCCAGCCACGGCGACAGGCCGACCACGGCTAGCACGCCCAACCCCATGCCGAGCAATGCGGCGACGCCGCCGAGAAGCAGTCCCTCACTGAGCACCGTTCCCGCCAAGTGCCGTCGCTCGGCCCCCGTTGCCGACATCAGGCCGAGCTCGCGCTGGCGCCGACGAACTCCGACGGCGAATGCAGCTGCCGCGACGAGCACTGACTCGACAAGCGCCAGCCCGCCCAGAACGAGGATGGCCGTGCTCGCATCGTCCGATGACGCAGGGAACTCATACCGGCCATATGCGATGAAATCGCAACCAGCTGCCGCACAGGCGTTCGTGGTGTTCTGCATCTCGGCGCCCGCAGGCAAGCTGACCAACCAGTCCGGCGATGCACTCGGACGGAGACCGGCAGCGGCTTCGCGGGCGACCGAGGAGTCCAGCAGCACAAGTCGTCCGCGCAGATCGAAGCTGTCCTCGACGAGGCCGACGACGGCAACCGTGCCCCAGTTCACGAGCTCGATCGAATCGCCCACCCCCACGACCCCAAGTGCGCCGACCGACCGGCTGATCGCAACCTCGTGCTGGTTTTGCGGCTGACGCCCGTCGGTGATTGTCAGCATTCCGTGCGCGAGACCGTTGAGGTCCATCGATTTAGCGTCGATATCGAGGATTCTGCCAGGCAACCGAAGTGAGACGAGGTCGTATCCCCAGGGCTCTATCTGCGATCCGGGCGGAAGGGCCGCCCGCAAAGAGTCGGTTCGATCCTGCGCGCCAGGCTGCCCGACCTGAGCGCCCGGCTGCCCGATAGGAACAGGCGCCAAGTCTTGCTGAACTTCGTACTCGGCGACGCCCATGCGGTGGGTGGCCGTCTCCTCGGCGGTGGGGCTGACCGTGGCGACGAGCGTGATCGCGCCAGCCATCGCGGCGACGGGGAGCAGCGCCAGCAACACGATCAGGGCGCTCCGGCCGCGGCTGCGACGAATGGTGCGCCAGCCGATGCGGGCGATCGCGGTCGCGGTCGAGCGACTCATGCCGCACCGAGTTCTGCTGACCGGGTCTCGTCGACAACGCGGCCGTCACGCAGGAAGACGACGCGGTCGGCCCAAGCCGCGTGGGCAGCGTCGTGAGTTACGAGGACAACGGTCCCGCCTTCGGTGCACTGACGTCGCAGAAGGCGCATGACCGATTCGCCGGTGATCGAGTCAAGTGCTCCCGTTGGCTCGTCAGCGAGAAGGATCTTTCGCTCGCCCACCATCGCCCGCGCAATAGCGACGCGCTGCTGTTCGCCGCCCGATAGGTCGTCAGGGAAGCGGTCGTCGAGCCCGGCGAGACCAAGCGCCTCGAGCATCGCCGAGGCCTGTGAGCGGGCGTCTCCACTTGGTCGGCCGTCGAGCTCCAGCGGCAACGACACGTTCTCACGCGCAGTCAGGCCGGGCAGAAGGTTCAGGTCCTGAAAGACATAGCCGACAGTTCGCCGGCGAAGGATGGCGAGCTCACGGGCAGGCATGGAGCCGACGTCCTTACCATCGACGAGCAAGTGGCCGCTGGAGGGCCTGTCGAGTCCGCCGATCAGCGAGAGCAAGGTTGTCTTACCGGAGCCACTGGGGCCCATGATTGCCAGGAACTCGCCCGCCCCGGCCTCGAGATCGGTTGGGTGGAGCGCGACGACCGCCGTGTGCCCCTCGCCGAACGATCGGCTAACGGCCTCGAGCCGCACGACTACAGTTCCAATCACAGTTGGTCTCCTGTCTCGGCTTCACGAATGCGCGCCTCGGCGGCGTCGAGCCACCGGATCTCTGCCTCTGTCCGGAAGATGAGCGCGTCGAGCATCACCAGGAACGAGAGCTCTTTGCGCGGGTCGGCCTGCGCTTTGCGCCGGGTCAATGCCTGGAGCTGCTCGATTGAGGCCGTGCGCTGACGCTGCAACAGCTCGGTCACGTCGACGTCCCTGGCGGCGATGGCGAGCAGGATCTTGATCGTCAACTCCTCGCGCGGAGGACCGTCCGGCACGACCGGCGTGATGAACCACTCCTTCAGCTGGTCCCGACCGGTTGCCGTGATCCGATAGTCGTTCCGGTCGCCATCCGACCCAGCCACCTCGACCAGACCATCGCGCGCCAAGCGCTGAAGCGTCGTGTAGATCTGACCGATGTTGATTGCCCAGGAACCGCCGGTGCGATGCTCAAGATCAGTCTTGAGCTGGTAGCCGTGGCCGGGCGACTCTGCGAGAAGCGCCAACAAGCCATGTTTGACAGACAAAGTAGGTCCTCGGTGTCGTGGGCTAGCGTTCCACAGCAGTATACATACTCAGTATGTATCGCTTGCAATACGCAGCCGCGTGCCGTAGCGGTTGTCGCATGAACTGAGCACGCCGGGCCCTGGAACGATGGGATACGAGTTAGCTCGACCAAGATTCGCCCCCGAGCCGGGCGCACCGCCTTGACTCATGACGTTCACCGCTCCCGGAGAGCGGTCCTCTGGATCGGGACGCGCTGGCCGCTCTGCGGTCCGCTTAAGCCGCCCTTTTAGACCGCCGAGTCGCGGCTATCGCCTGGGTGGAATGCGCCTTAACGGAGGACGTGGCTGACCGCCTCGGTCAGTCGCATTCCGGTCACGAGAGCCGGTGGACTGAACGGAGTTCTCTCGTCCGTTCTTGACTCGCCTCTGACCTTGGTCGATGCTGGTTTCGCGAGCGGATGTTGTATTGCCGCCTCGGGAAAGGGAGCCAGTCGGTGGCCAGCAAGGCACTCACCCAGCGCCGAGGCGTCCACGTTCCGCGCGCGTTATGGGTCGTGGGCCTCATCGCCATCATCGTTGCGCTCCTTCTCGTTGCGCAGAACTCGACCGTCCTGTTTCCGCAGATTTCGTCTTATCGACTCATTGACGAACGAACTGTCGCGCTGACAGTAGGCGGTGCACCCTGCTCCTGGACACGCGTAACGGGCGTGTCTGAAACCACTGCTGAGGTGCGTATCAAGGTCGAGACACTTCCATGTCCGATCATCGCTCCACAGACAAATGAGCTGAACTTGCGCGAACTGACGGTGACGCTGGCCAGTGATCTGGGCGGGCGAATTGTCGACGATGCGCAGGGGCAGACGATCCCATTGCGACAGTCAGGCCCATGACTGCGACTTTACGTAAACGGCTCGCTCGCATCTCTCACGCAGGCCATTCTTATCAGCACGACGGCAGATGTCGCACCGGACGCGACCGTCCTACTGGGAGTTGGCTACGACTTCCCGACCTATAACGGCAACGAACTCATGTGGATTGCCGGGACCGGATATTCGACGACGTCTTGTCATCGAGCGCGTAACTGCCGCTTACCAGCGGAGGTCCGCGCGAACGAAGCGAGCCTTCGCTTGGCCACCGTCAATCTGAATCTCGCCAAAATGCAGGCTTTTCCGGGTCAGCGGTGTTTTATGGGTACCGACCCGCTACGCGAGCATTGAGATGACGGACAACGATGTAAAGACCCGCTTGGGCGCCATGGAGGCACGGGCACCCGGTCCCAGAGAGGTGCCAAACGAGACGGCTGCGCCCAAGGCTCGGCGTAAATTGTTCGGATCCGTAGCTTTGGCACCAATGCTCGTGCTGGCGGTCGCCGCGACGGCCGCTGCGGGAGTTGCCGGAGTTGCAGGCATCTTCGCCGTGACCAGTCACGAAGGGGCGGAGAATTCCGGACAACCACTTGCGGGTGCCCAACTCGAGTGCATGACCCCGCCACAGGCCGAGTCGTATCTGGCCGCTCGCGGATACACCAATGTGGTCTGGCAGGTCGAGACAGGCTCTTTGGCGGAAGGCGTGGACAAGAGCACGGACCAGTCGTCGGCTCCCGATCACGGTTTCGTGGTGCCCGGATTCTTCTTCAATGACGGAAAGCTGTTCATGCTCGTCGACCAGCGCGACGGAACAACAGGTGTCGGCAACTGCACCGGTTTCTCCGTGCCGTGACGGCCCGAGTGACGGGAAGGGTGACATCGAGAAGTAGTGATGCTTCGAGCGACGCGGCAGCCAAGGCCGCCGCGTTCGCAGCCGCGACTACGCCGCTTCACGAAGGTCTCGTTCGACGACTTGTCTTAGTCCTGGGAAACGCAGCCGACGCTGAAGATATTGCTCAGGACACGCTCCTTCGCGGGCTCCTTGCCTGGCACCAATTCGACGGCGAGAACGTCCACGGATGGCTGTACACGATTGCCCTGCGCCTCGCTTTCAACCATCTCCGCCGCCGCCGCCGATGGCTCGCGATACTCCGGGGGGCGAAGCGCACGGAATGGGTCGATCACGTTGATCCTGACCTCTGGAGCTCGATCCAGAGACTGGACGCCCGAGTGCGAGCCGCTCTCCTGTTGAATGTTCTCGACGGTTACACGCAACGCGAGATCGGGACGATGCTGGGGGTGCCCGAGGGAACGGTGTCGTCGTGGCTGACACGAGCCCGCAGCCAATTGCGCTCGGACCTGACGACTCAGTAGAAGCTGCTACCGGTGGGGCTGGACCTCGCGTGTAGGTCGTCGGTCGCAGGCGTCATATGAGGGCGCCGTTTACGTGCAGACCAGCGGTCGGGGCGAAAGGGTTCGACCCGTTGAGACCCGCGCCGCGGATCATCCTTCCGGAGATCGTCGGACGCGCCCTGAGGCCGGGCGCCTGAGCAGCCCGACGCGCTAGAGCCAACGAATAGAGGTTTTGCAGGATCCGCCGTAGCGTCCGCAAACATCCACCGACGCCGATGCCAAGAGTGAATCGTTGGCGTCAGCGAGCAGTCTGGCCGCCGGCGTCGTTCTCTATTGCTACCATTATTGCTACCACGTGTGGTGACGGCCGGCGCTTCTCGCCTGACCCTTGCGCAGATACAAGCTCCCGGTTAGCAAGACCATCCGCTAGTTGCTGCGGGGGTAGTGGGTCATTTATCACTGTGAGCAATATGCCCGTGCCGGTCGGACGGTGTACGCCGCCGTCCGCGGCCGGATCCGCGCTCGGCGAGCCCGCACCCGTCACGACTGGCGGCGCGCTCGCGTCTCAACCGCGGGTAGAGAATCGGGGTGATCGCCACAAGTGAGGATCCGTAGACCAATCGCAATCGTGATCGCCGCGCTGGTCGCGATCGTCCTCGCACTCGTCGCATTGCCACCGCTGCTGCTGCGCGATGGGCCGGCGCCGGCTTCGCTCGCCCCGTTCGTTGACAGTGCCCGGGCGCAGTTGAAGTCAGAGGCGATCGACGGTCCGTTCTTCTGGTTGCCGCTCCATCTCCGCTTCTCCGAGGCGCGTTGCTCGGTTGATCAGCCAGGGCGCGTGGCGCTCGTCTTCGACGTCTGGCGGCCGCCGTATCTCGGAACGTCGTTCGCGGTCGCCATGCGCGGCTCGTTTCCGTCCGGACCAGCGGACAGTTGGGGTGGCGGCTTTGGGACGGGATCCGTATTTGATGACGATGAATTCATCTACCAAATGGGAACGAACACCATCCCGTGCGCGTGACTTCGGTCACCACATACAACATCTCTTGGGCTGCTCCAATAGGGCAGGGTCGCCAGCCCCACGATTCCACGCTCGAGGAACCGCCCAACTCAGCCGCAACGCAAAGAGGTCCGTTTCGGCGCTTGGGTCCTTGTAAAGGGCCTCCATCGGTGCATCGCCACCAAGATGACATCACCTTCGGCCCGTGAAGGTCAATCGGCCCTTGACGGCTACTGTTACGCCCTCAAACGTGACCGTCGGAGGCAAACGATGACATTCGGCCGACGCAACGACATGCAACAGAACCTCGGCAGATTCGCGGCCGAGAAAGGGAAAGCCGGCAAGTGGTGGTGATGGCAGAATCGGTACCTCGACGGTATGGTCGGTGGCTCGCTCTCTGTCTCGCGGTCGCCGTGATCGCCGGTGCGTGCCAGAGCTCGAGCAACACACTCAGTAGTCAGCCGTTGCAGCTGAAGACCGCTGCACAACGCTCGGCTGGTTGCCCGACAGCAGCCCTCCTACCGGTGCAGATGGTCGTCAACGGCGACGTTGTGCAATTCGTCAGTTCGGGCACCGAGCAGACCGTCGACGTCGAATGGCCGCCAGGCTTTCACGCCAGTCGCATAAACGGCATCGCAGTTCTTCAGTCGCCGTCGGGCGAGGTAATTGCCACCGAAGGTGACGAGCTGGTCGACCTGAGCGGCGGCCTCGGCGCGGCCGGGACCATCGGCATCTGCACGAAGGGCGGCCACCAACTCTAGGGCAGGTTGCACATGGGCCCCGGGGTGGCCGACCGGCTTGAACACAATGAGCGGCCCGCAAAGCTGCGGCCGAGCCACAAAGAGGTCCTTTCGGGACGGGCGCAGGAGAGGTTGCGCCGCCGGCCGGGCCCCGGGGCCCCTGACGCAGAATTCACCCGGCGTGGCGGACTTAGGGTCGTCGCCCTTCACGCGGCCTATCCTTCAAGGCGTGCCTGTTCAAGTGAGCCAGACAATCGAGGCTCCCATCGAGCGCGTATTTGCGTTCTTCGATGACCCGGCAAACACGGTCGCTGTCAGCCCTCACGCCCAGCGCTTCGAGGTCATCGCAGTCACTGCCGATGGCCGACGGACCTACGACATCTGGATTCGTTCCGTAGACAAAGAGTGGATGCAGACTGTTGAGCAGGTCCTGCGTGAGCCGGGGAGCCGGTTAGTTACGCGCGGTTGGTCGTGGACGAACGACCGCTCGAAGGCAGCTCTGAGGATCACCACGGACCGGCAGTTCTCTGAGGCAGGTCGTGGCACGAGGGTGTTCGCGACGATCGATGCACACGTTGACCAACCGCTTCGCCATCCAGTTCCGTGGCTGAGAAACACGCTAGCGCGCGGATACGCGCAGGCCGAGTTCGAGCATCAACTTGCCGTGATCGCGAAACGGATTGAGGCGCAGGAAGCCGATACCGGCCCCTGAGGCACTCGCGTACCGCGCCATCGGGTCAGGCTGCCCCCGCGTGCCGCAACCCTCTCACCCCTGGGCGTTCCTGCCTCGGAGCAAGACCATAGGCTCTCCGGGGACGTCACGGACCCACATTTG
>JBBQEC010000033.1:0-13908 GCA_038320305.1 Candidatus Limnocylindrales bacterium
CTCACACCCACCACGCCAGCCACCGCGAGCCCGACGCTGGATGCGACGCCGGTCGAACCGAACGCGGAGGCCACAGCGCTGCCCAGTTACGCGCAAAGCATCGATATCGATCAGATGCTCGGACAGGCCGGCGTCCAATGCACAGGCGCCTTTGTGGGCGACGTACGGTCGTCAACGGATTCGCACGATGCCTGGACGATCCGTTGCGAGACCAAAACCGATCCGCAGCCGATGCTCGACAGCCTCAAGCCTCAGCTGACGGCGCTGGGCGCGACGGTCCTGGATTCGGGCAGTAACACGGCCGCGGACGGCGACTCCGAGTACTACTTCGACTTTGCCCGCGATGGAGCACACGGTTCAGTCCGACTGACCGTCCTTGAAGGAGGACACGAGCACGCCATGGTCCTCACGATCAACGCCAGCTCGTGAAGATCAGCGAGGGCTCCACGACACGACGCCGATCTTGGCTGGTCCTGATTCCAGGGCGAAGCGACCGGCGCGCTCCATGACCACCTCGCGCGCCAATGCCTCGAGCTTCTGATCGTTGGCACTGCCCGTGCGCAGCCACAGTTGACGGCGCGCCATCGCGATTGCGGCGTCCATTGAGCCAAAGGTGTGCGGCGTCCGGTCGACGAGCGTGATTTGCGACAGGCGGCCGCGGGCGAACAACAGCGTCACGAACTCGGGCAATGCCGGGAGCCTGACGCGCGGCTCGCCGTGGATGTCCTTCCAGAACAGCGTCGCCACCGCCGCCATTGCCGATTCGCCCATCACCGCCACGCATAGCCGACGCGCCGAGGACTCAAGCGCGTCAAGAAACGGGCCGATCTCGGCGATGTCGTAGCCGACGTGGGCCATCAGGGCAACGTCGGCAGTGGGCGTGCCTGCATCAACAGGCAATGGCCAGCGCGACTCGATGTCACGGACATTGCCGATGCCCGCGGCGGCCGCGTCCTCGCGCAACAGGGAGAGCATGGCCGGCGACGGATCAACGGCAACAACCTCACGAACTGCAAGCGCCAGGGGCAACGCATAACGACCGCCGCCTGCGCCCACGTCGAGCCATGTGTCATTCGGTCGAGCCAATGACAGCAAGGCATTGAGCGTGGGGTCATCCGTCCGGCGCGGGTCCATTCGGAAACGAGATGCCACGGGCGCATAAATGGTGTTCACGTGCCGGCGTAATTGGGTAGGACGCGTTCGGGCCGTCGCGTGAACATCAGGTAAGGGCAATTCCGGATGACCTAGTACGTTTGGAGTGGGAATATCCATCCAGGCCGGTGACACCACGCACCGCAATCCCCGGTGAAGGGCGGTGTGGTGGAGTCCAGAGTGGAAGAAAGTACTGGCTTCCTGTGAACCTTGCTAGTACTCTCGGCGCCCGATGCGACGATGCCCAGTCGCCGCCGTCGCCCAGAGAGCAGATTGGCGAGCCCGCTATGAGAGACTCCACGTGCCGCGTCAGCGTCGTGATCCCGGCAATGAATGAAGCACGGAACCTACGCCACGTCCTCCCATTGATCCCGAGTTGGGTCGACGAGGTGATCCTGGTCGATGGCTCGTCAACAGACGGGACGTCTGAGGTGGCTCGTGAGCTATGGCCGGCCATTGTTATCGTGGCCCAGGACGGACCTGGCAAAGGTTCGGCCCTGCGGAGCGGCTTCTCCGCGGCGACCGGCGAGATCATTGTGATGCTCGATGCGGACGGTTCGACGGACCCGCGGGAGATCCCGGCATTCGTTGATGCGCTGCTTGACGGAGCCGATTACGTGAAGGGATCCAGGTTCATGCCGGGCGGCGGGACCGAGGATATGCAGTTCTATCGCAAGCTGGGCAACGCCGCCTTCGTGGGTGCCGTTCGCCTTCTCTTCGGCGGGGCATTCACCGACCTCTGCTACGGCTACTCTGCGTTTTGGACGCGAGTATTGCCGCACCTTCAACTCGACGCCACTGGGTTCGAGATCGAGACACAGATGTCCTTGCGCGCCCTCTGGACCGGCCTAAGCATCACGGAAGTGCCAAGTTTCGAAGCGGCCCGCATCCATGGCTCCAGCAACCTGCGGACCATCCCGGACGGCTGGCGAGTCCTGAAGCAGATCTGCGGCGAGCGCTTCCAGAGCCGTATCCAGCGGGGTTCTGCCGCCGCGGCCGGTATGGACGCTGTTGGGATCCCGGTTGGGATCCCGGTCATGGCCGACCCGCTCGCATCGAGCGTTGCCCAGTCGGGACGCCCGTCTCTTGGAATCGACAACTCGCTGGCCACACATCTCCGCGATGGCCTCGCTGCATCCAGTCGCCGATCATTGACCGGAGGCGACTATCCACGTGACGATCGGAACCTCGTTCGTGTCCCGGTCGAGATCGGGAATGTCTCGATGGCTGACGCTCGGCCAACGGAGCTGCGGACGACGCTTATCGACGAGGGCTGAGTGTCAGCCCGGGATCCTGCGTCATTTTCCGAGCGCACCGTGGGCCCCGTCAATCAGCCCATGGGAGGCAATGACGAAGCCCGGGATGGTAGCCGAGATCCTTGCAGCGGTTGGCAGTTCCTCGCAGCGGTTGGCCATGAGCGAGCCGTCGTGACCGCAGCGTGATGCATCTACGGTAAGTCAGCCCGAGTCCGACGCTTCGACTGCCTTGGTGCCTGATGGTGGCCGGCAGCTCAATGAACCGCAGGCGCGTTTCGGCGCACCACAGCAACCTCCGAGCTGCGCGGCTCCAGTCCGCAACGGGGTGCGGACGATCTGGCTCTAAACTCGGAGGCAGGATGAGCACGGACGAGCAACTCAGGGACCTGATGCGCGAACGCATCCTCGTGCTCGACGGCGCGATGGGCACGCTTATCCAGCGGCACGAGCTCACAGAGAAGCACTTCCGCGGCGAGCGCTTTGCGGAAAGTGCGCGCGATCTGAAGGGCGCAAACGAGACGCTCAACCTCACCCAGCCGGGCATCATCCGCGAGATCCACGACGCCTATCTCGAGGCCGGTGCGGACATCATCAGCACGAACACGTTCAACGGCACGGCCATCTCGCTCGCCGAGTACGGCCTGGAGGCGCACGCCGAGGAGATCAACCGAGCGGCAGCGACGATCGCACGTGCCGCCGCCGACGCGGCAACGGCACGAACGCCGGAGAAGCCGCGTTTTGTGGCCGGGTCGCTCGGGCCCACGACCAGGACAGCTTCCATCTCACCTGACGTCAACGACCCGGGCGCGCGCAACGTGACGTGGGAACAGCTGGTGGCCGCGTACACGGAGGCAGCACGCGGACTGGTCGCCGGTGGCGCTGACATCCTGCTCATCGAGACGATCTTCGACACTCTCAACGGCAAGGCCGCGATCTTCGCCGTCGAGTCGCTCTTCGATGAGCTGGGCTACAGAGTTCCAACCATCGTCAGCGCCACGATCGTCGATCAGTCCGGTCGCAACCTGTCGGGCCAGACCGTTGGTGCGCTCTGGAACAGTCTGCGTCACGCTCGACCACTGGCCTTTGGGCTCAACTGCTCGCTCGGGGCCGAGATGCTCCGACCGTACGTGACCGAGCTCGCTCGGATCGCCGACATTCCGGTCCTGACGTACCCCAACGCCGGGCTGCCCAACGCCTTCGGCGGTTATGACGAGCAGCCTCCGGAGACGAGCTCACAACTTGGCGGCCTCGCGCGCGAAGGCGCGCTCAACATGGTCGGCAGCTGCTGCGGCACCACACCCGACCACACGCGGGCAATCGTCGCCGCCGTCGAGGGCCTGCCACCGCGGGCCATCCCGATCATCGAGCCAAAGACGCGACTCGCCGGACTTGAGTCGCTCGACATTGGTCCCGACTCACTCTTTGTGAACGTGGGCGAGCGAACCAATGTCACCGGGTCACGAGCGTTCGCTCGGTTGATCAAGGAAGGCCGTTCCGACGACGCGGTCACGATTGCTCGGCAACAGGTCGAAAGCGGCGCCCAGATGATCGACGTCAACATGGACGAGGCCCTGCTCGATTCCGTCGCGGCCATGGCCCGGTTCCTCAACCTGATCGCCTCCGAGCCGGACATCGCCAGGGTGCCGCTCATGATCGATTCGTCGCGCTGGGACGTGATCGAGGAAGGCCTGAAGCACGTCCAGGGCCGGCCGGTGGTCAACTCGCTTTCGCTCAAGGAAGGCGAGGCAGAGTTCTTACGCCAGGCCCGATTAGCCCGGCGCTACGGCGCGGCGGTCATCGTGATGGCATTCGACGAGCAAGGTCAGGCAGACAGTGTCGAGCGCAAGGTCGCGATCGCCAAGCGTGCATTTGACCTGCTCACGCGCGAGGCGGGCCTCGACCCGACCGACGTGATCATCGATCCGAACATCTTTGCCGTGGGCACGGGCATCGAGGAGCATGCTGGTTACGGCCTCGCATACCTCGAGGCCACCAGGCGCCTGAAGCGCGAGCTGCCCACCTCGCTGATCAGTGGCGGCGTGTCGAACGTGTCTTTCTCTTTCCGCGGCAACGACGTCGTGCGCGAGGCAATCCACGCAGTATTTCTGTACCACGCCATTCGCGCGGGCATGGACATGGGCATCGTCAACGCCGGCGCGCTCCCGGTCTACGAGGCCATCGATCCGACGCTCCGCGAGCGCGCCGAGGACCTCGTTCTCAACCGCCGCACGGATGCGACCGAGCGCATGCTCGAGATCGCGGAGGAAATGCGCGGCGGCGAACGCGCAGGCGCAGGCTCGCTACGCGACATGAAATGGCGCGACGAGCCGGTCGCCGAGCGCCTGCGCCATGCTCTCATCGAGGGCATCACCGACTACCTCGTCGAGGACACCGAGGAGGCACGGGCCGCCGCCGCGCGGCCACTGGACGTGATCGAAGGGCCGCTGATGTCAGGCATGGACGCGGTCGGCGATCTGTTCGGCAGCGGCAGGATGTTCCTGCCGCAGGTCGTCAAGAGCGCCCGAGTCATGAAGCAGGCTGTCGGCTATCTCATCCCATACATCGAGAGGGAGAAGGCAGCGAACGCTCTCGCCGCGGCCAGCGGGCACGGCAACGGCAAGGCCAGCGAGCCACGTGGCGCGGGCACGGTCGTCATGGCCACGGTCAAGGGCGATGTGCACGACATCGGCAAGAACATCGTCGGGGTTGTCCTGGCCTGCAACGGCTACCGCATCGTCGATCTGGGCGTCATGGTGCCGTGGACGAAGATCCTCGAAACGGCCCGACTGGAGAACGCCGATGCGATCGGCCTGTCCGGCCTGATCACTCCATCTCTCGAAGAGATGCGCACGGTCGCCCAGGAGATGGAGCGCGAACACATGACGCTGCCGCTGTTGATCGGTGGCGCAACAACGTCACGGGCTCATACGGCCGTCCGTCTCGAACCGGCCTACTCCGGCCCGGTCGTGCACGTCCAGGATGCGTCGCGCGCGGTGGGCGTCGTTCGCTCACTGCTCGACGACAACGCGCGCGAAGGCTTCGTCCAGCAGACGCGAACCGCATACGAGCAGCTTCGACGCCAATTTGCTGATCGCGACGATCGAACCAAGCGACTGACGATCGCGGAGGCGCGCGCCAACCGGCTACAACTTGAATTCAACGCAGCCAATACCCCGCCCAAGCCAACTTTCATCGGAGCAAGGGCGATCCACGACATCTCGATCGGCGAACTGACGCGCTTCATCGACTGGACGCCATTCTTCACGGCCTGGGAGCTGCCCGGGCACTACCCGGAGATCCTCGATCACGACCGCACCGGTGCCGCGGCGCGGGACCTGTTCGATGACGCCCAGGAGCTGCTCAAGAGGGTGGTCGCGGAGAAGCTCATTCGGGCCGACGCGGTCGTGGGCTTCTGGCCCGCCAATGCAACCGATGACGACGACATCGTGCTCTTCGCCGACGACCAGCGCACGGTCGAGCTCGATCGGCTGCACGCCCTCCGCCAGCAGATCGCCAAGCCGGAGAGTCGGCCGGACGTTTGTCTGTCGGACTACGTTGCCCCGATGGACTCGGGGGTGCCCGACTACATCGGTGCCTTCGCCGTGACCGCGGGCGGTGGTCTCGATGAGGTGCGCAATCGATTCGTCGAAGCAGGCGACGACTACTCGGCGATCCTGCTCGCTGCGCTGGCCGATCGGCTGGCCGAAGCAGCTACCGAATGGCTGCATGAGCGCGTGCGACGTGAGCTCTGGGCTTATGCACCAGCGGAAACCCTGGACAACAGTGCCCTGATCGCCGAGTCGTACCGCGGCATTCGCCCCGCGCCGGGCTACCCGGCCCAGCCTGATCACACCGAGAAACGCACGATCTTTCGACTGCTCGAGGCCGAGCGCAACACGGGCATGCACCTGACCGAATCGATGGCCATGATCCCGGGCGCGTCGGTCAGCGGCCTCTACTTCGCGCACCCTGACGCGCACTACTTTGGCATGGGCCGGATCGGACGCGACCAGCTCGCGGATTACGCTCGCCGGAAGGGCTGGTCGCTGGCCGAAGCGGAGCGCTGGTTGGCTCTCAACGTCGTTGACGAAGCGGCGGCGACACCGGTGGGACGGGGCTGAACCCGCGCTATACTCCGGCCCGGCCGGTCGCGCCGCGCTCAACGACCTGCGCGGTCGGCCATTCCGCAGAGCCTCGAGAGCACCATCGGGAGACCCGATTGACGTCGAACGTCGCCCAGAGCTACCCGTACACGACCGAGACGGAATCCGAGCGCGCCGCTGCCATCGAGCGCGCCACAGCGCAGTTCGACGGGCTGGCCAAGAAGATCGAAGACGAGTCCGAGCCGCTGACCTTTGATGCTCCGGACGAACCCGGCCGTCCGAATCGATCATGGGTCTTCGTCTGTCATCGACACGTCACGAGCAGGCTGCATGTCGCAGGTTATGCACGCGAGCGCCACGCTCTGTACGTCGTGTGTGACGAAGGCGGCGAGACCTATCTCCGCTAGGGACACGAGACGTGACAGCGCCTGACGAGCAAACGCCGAGCGCATCAACGATCCGCTGCAACCAGTGCGGCAACGATGTGCCGCGCACCAACTACTGCATCCGATGCGGCGACCCGCTCAGCGACGAGTACTCGACTGAAGGCCGGACGGAGGCGCGGCGCCATTTTGCCGCCGCGCCCACCGAGCCATTGAGGACCGTTGCGTTCGTCAGCACGCTCTTTCCGCAGCTACCGCATGCTGAGATGCGCGTCTTCCGCATCTGCTTCCTGGCCGGCCTGGGCATCATCGGCGGACTGGCGCTGCTCGGCTATTACCCAGTCGCTCTCGTCAGCGCGGCGGTGCTCGTGCCACTGCTCATGGTCCTGTACGTGTACGTCGTCGACATCTACGAGGACGAGCCCCTGTCGGCTGTTGGTGCAACGCTGCTGTGGGGTGTCGCCGCGGCCGTCGTGTACTCACTGCTGCAGCGTGTCCTGCCGGGCGAATCGTTCAACTTCACGGGCCCGGACGCTCAAGCGGTGCTCATTCACGGCTTGGCGATGCCACTTCTGGCGCTCGTGCTGATGCTTGCTGGGCCATTGTTCCTTCTGCCGCAGCGACGCTTCAATGACGTGCTCGACGGCGCGACGTTTGGGGCCTCTTCGGCAGTTGCGTTCGTTGGTACGAGCGTGATCATCCAGTGGTTGCCGGTACTCGGCGCGGGACTGCGGCCGGCCGGAGATCCGCTGCCGTGGATCGTCCAGCTCGTTTCCATAGGCGTGCTCCAGCCAGTCATCGGCGCGGGCGCTGTGGGGGCCACGGCAGCTGCCTTCTGGCTACGCTACCGGTCGCCTGTCACTGACCGAAAGGCACTGGGCCCGCTCGGCATGCCTGTAGTCGCGATCCTCGCCGCAGGGTTGCTGCTCGTTGTCTCAGGCATGGCCCAGGAGCTGCTGCCGCTCATCCCAGCCTCGATCATCCTGGCCGTGCTGGCCGGAATCGCGCTGCTCTGGCTGCGCAGCACGCTTCACCTCGGACTGGCCCAGGAGTCGCGCGAGATCAGCGTGCACGGCTCGATGACGTGTCCCAACTGCGGCCACACGACGCTGGTCCACACGTTCTGCGGTCATTGCGGCATCTCACTCCGCGCCCTGCCCAAGTCAGGTGCACGCCGTTCCCTTGCTCCACCGGCAGCGCCTCAGCCTGAAACCGAGACGCCACAGTGAACGGGCCGTTTGGACCGCCGCCGGGCAGCCCTCAGCAGCCATTCGGCCCCCCGAGTGGCTTCAATCCCTACCCGCCGCAGCCGGCCAAGGCAAAGATGAGCCAGGGGACGATCCTCTTCGTCTTCATCGGCGCAATGGCCGTACTGGCCGTGCTCGCAGTGGTGTTCGTGCTCGGCAGCCAACCGCCGGCGCCCGTAGCACCGTGCCAGCCGGCAATTCCATGCCTGCCGCAAGCCACGACACCGCCCGTCGCCGATGCCTCGCTCGGCCCTGTAGGCACGGCAGTGCCCGGTGCCACCAGCCCACCACAGACCAACCCCGGCACGGTCTTCGTGCCGCCCGTCGCGCCGCCCTCAAGCGACGCCAAGCCGGCCCTCTCGGGCGAGCTGTACACCGACGCCAAGGTCGGCTACGGCTTCGAATACTCGACCCGGCACTTTGATCTCGACTCGTCCGGCGACGGTTGGGCGCAACTCACGGGCAAGGACATCGATTGCGTCATCTGGGTAGACGTCGTGAACGCAGACACGCCACCGGCCAAGATGATCGACCGCGACCTGCACAACGTTGACAAGTTTCTGATCGGCCGCGTCGCCGACGCGGACAGCTATGACGCTCTGCTCGGCCCGAGCATCGGCTACGTGAACGGCACGGGCAGTGTCTGGGCGGGCACGCTGGCCGGCAGCAACGGCAGCCAGAGCGCGCCCGGCGGAGTGACGGTGGTGGCCGCGACGAACGGCACGTTGACGGCCGTCATCACGGTCATCGTGGGCAACCCTGACCTCAACGTGGATTCGCAGCACACCCAGCAGCTTTACGCTCGTGGTGCGGCCGACCTGATCCTGAAGACATTCCAATGGTCCATCCCGTGACGCACGCTGGCCTGATCGTCGCGATTGCTGCCCTGCTCGTGGCCGGCGGTTGCAGCTCGACGCACGCACCTCCGGGGCCTTCCGCAGCTGACGTTCAGCCGTCCTCGACCACCGCGCAGGTGGATCTCGGGGCGACCGCGCCGAACGAGCAAGTGCAGTTCGAGGTCAGCCTGACCATGCCCGGCAGGGCCGGGCTGGAAACTTATCTCGCGGGCCTGACCATGCCCGGCTCAGTCTCGTATCGCCAGTTTCTGACGCCCGATCAATTCGGTGCCCGCTTCGGTCTGCCCCAGGCAAACGTCGACGCGGTGGCGCATTGGCTGAGCGGCGCGGGCCTGAGCGCGGATGCCGCGCCACAGCGAACGTCGATATCTGCCTCGGGCACTGCCGATGCGGTCAGCAAGCTGTTGGGCGTGAACCTGGTTGATCGACAGACCGAGGCAGGCGTCCGCTACCACGTTCCAATCGGTGAGCCAGTGGTGCCCGCCAACCTCCGCTCGTCGATCGCGGTGATCCTGGGCTTGGATAGCGAGCCTGTCCAGCGGCCCATGTGGGACGGCAGGTATATGTCCGGGGTTGGCAAGCCGGGCATCACGCCCGCCGTGGCCTCACGGGCATACGAGATCGATCCGCTCCACGACGCGGGCTTCCATGGCGAGGGCCAGTCGATCGCCATCGTCTCCTTCGACACCTTCACCGACGACGAGGTCGCCTTTTTCGATCAGCAGGCCGGCATCACTGGTGCACCGGCCGTTGAGCGTGTCGCTCTGCCTGGCTCGCTCGACACGCCGGGCTCCGAGGCCCCCGAGGTGGCGCTCGATATCGAGGTCATACGGGGCATCGCGCCAAAGGCAAGGATCATCAATTACGAGGGCCCGAACAACTCGTCCGGCCTCGTGCCGATCGTCAAACAGATCGTCAAGGACGGCAAGGTCAAGATCGTCAGCGACAGCTGGGGCTACTGCGAGAACCATTCCAACCCGCTCGGCATGGCCGCTGAGGAGCAGGAGCTGGCGGCCGCGTGGTCGGCCGGCATCAGCTTCTTCTCGGCCAGTGGCGACGACGCTGCCTTCGACTGCCGCCGGGTGCAGATCAGTGACAAGCCTTTCGATCGGGACGTCTCGCCGAGCGTCGACTGGCCGTCAGCGAGCACTCACGTGATCTCTGTCGGCGGAACGTTCCTGTCGGTGCTCGAAGACGGCACCTATTTCGACGAGGCCGGCTGGGAGGATCCGCTCGGCGGCAGTGGCGCCGGCGGCGGGCTGAGCAAGTACCAGACGAGACCGCCGTGGCAGCAGGGCACAGGGGTCAACAACAGCCAGAGCAACGGCATGCGCCAGGTCCCCGACGTGGCGGGGCCGGCGGACCCGGCGAGCGGCTTCATGGTCGTCTATACGACCGACGACGGGCTCGTCCGAGATCAGGTCGGGGGAACAAGTGCTGCGTCCCCCTTCTGGGCGGCATCGATGCTGCTCACCCAGCAGGTGGCACAGAACGAGGGCGTTGCCGCTCTGGTGCCGCTCGGCCCTGTGCTCTACGGCGTGGCTGCGGCCCATCCGGAGGTGTTCCATGACATCATCCGCGGCGGCAATCTGCTCTTCGATGCCGCGCCCGGCTGGGATTACGCCACTGGCCTGGGGTCGCCGCGTGTCGCGCAGCTGGCCCGCGCCATCGTGGACTACGTCAAGGCCAACGGCCCTCAGAACTGAGCCGCGGCGCTACGCGCATGGAACTGCTCGCCGTGTTGAAGCGTTACGCGCGTCGCGGCCCCTCGCGCGCGGCAGTCAGCAGCAGCGCCGCCAACAGGACCGTCCGCGGCACGATCGAGTCGATCTCCGTGTACTCGCCCGGGGCGTGATCGGCGCCACCTACCGGGCCAAGTCCGTCCAACGTGGGCACGCCCATGCCTGAGGTCGTGTTCGCGTCTGATGCGCCGCCCGTAGCCGCGTCGTGCAACTCGAAACCCAGCCGCTCGGCAAGTGCCTCGGCACTCAACGCCAGGGCGGTCGTTGCGTCACCCTTCTCCATCGGCCACCAACGATGGCGCCGATTCACGGTCGTCACCACGTCCGCCACGGTCGAGGTCATGCAGATCGTCATGATCTCTGCCTCTGCCGCCTCCATGTCAGTGCGGCTCGGGGCACGCAGATCGATCTCAAGCTCGCAATGCTCGGCGACAACGTTGGGCCGCGTTCCGCCACTGATGACGCCGACGTTGACGGTCACGTCCGGCCAACGGCCGTTGAGCGCGGTCAGCGCGAGTGTCTTGTGGGCTGCCTCGAGGATGGCGTTGCGGCCCTTCTCCGGCTCGACCCCGGCGTGGGCAGCGCGACCCTCGATCTGGACCCTGAAGTCGGCGATTCCCTTGCGTGCGCTGACGATGTCGCCGTTGACGCACGCCAACTCCAGCACGAAGCAGGTGTCAGCCTTTTCGGCCGTGCCGCGAATGACCGGGGTACTGACCGGCGAGCCGATCTCCTCGTCCGGGTTGCCGACGAAAGTGACCCGCGCGAAGGGCAGCCACTCGTGCGTCGGAACGGACCGACCAGCGGCAGCTGTCGCGAGCGCTCGCAAGGCACGCAGGGCATAGACGCCGGCCAACAGTCCGGCTTTCATGTCGTTCACGCCCGGCCCGAAAGCCTTGCCATCGGCCGTTGAGTAAGGGCGTTCCGCCGCCGTCCCGTCGGTGAAGACCGTGTCGAAGTGGCCGATCACGAGCGCCTGTCCTCTGCCACCGCCACGGAGCACTCCGACGACAGTGTCACCCAGCGGATCATTGCAATCGACCGATACGTGTGCCCCCAGATCCGTCAT
This sequence comes from Candidatus Limnocylindrales bacterium, assembly GCA_038320305.1. GTDB lineage: Bacteria > Chloroflexota > Limnocylindria > Limnocylindrales > CSP1-4 > JALYGJ01. The sequence goes on from JBBQEC010000033.1 coordinate 11,810, forward strand.
CTGCTCGGCGAACCAGCGGCCGATCTCATCGACGCCGGCCTTGTTATACGTGCCGCAGTCGACGTTGACGAGGCGCTCGAGATCCTCCAGGTAGCTCGGCAGCGCACTGTCCATGAACGCCGTCAGGTGCTCGAGCTCGGTATCGGAGACGATTGTCATGGCACAACCATACGTGGCCCTTTGATACGTGGCCGACCGTCGGCCGCCCATATACTCCGGCGACCTTGCGCCTGGTCGAAATTCGCCTTCTGGACGGTCCGAACATCTACCGACTCGACCCCGCGGTCAAGATCGAGGTCGCGGTCGGTCGTCGGCGCACGTGGTACGGCCAGCGTTCGCCCGGCCGATACGCAGTAGTTCGACTCGGACGAGCGGTTCCTGTCGCTGACGCCCCGACGCCGGTCGCCGAGCTGGCTGAGTGGGTGCGCAGGCTGCATGTGGGTGCCCTTGAGCGCAGGGTGCCCGTGTCGATCCACGGCACGAGCGAACCCGGCCACTGGATCGTTGCCTACCCATGGCAGCGGTTCGATGAGGCTGAAACGATCGCGCGCGCCGCGTTCCGCCTGGCCGAGGATCCAGGCGAGCGGCTGCTCAGACGGGCGCTCGCAAGCGTCCGCGATGCCGGCGGACGCGGCCCTGAATGGATCACGGACGATCAACGCCGGCTCAGGATCATCAGTGTCAGTGGCACAAACGGCAAGAGCACGACGGCGCGGATGATCACCCACATCTGTCGCGCGGCAGGTATGCACGTTGGCACGACCACGACAGACGGCGTGCTCATCGACGAGCACATGGTCGAGGATGGCGACTACACGGGACCTGCCGGCTCACGCGTCGTGTTCGCGGATCCGGACGTCGACCTTGGTGTTTTCGAGACCGCCCGGGGCGGCATCCTGCTGCGCGGTCTCGGCTATCAGTCCAACGACGCCAGCGTCCTGACCAACATCAGCGCCGACCACCTCGACCTCCAGGGAGTGCACACGCTGCCGGAGCTGGCCGAGGTCAAATCGCTCATCTGCCGCGTCACGCGTCCAGATGGCGCAGTCGCGCTCAACGCCGACGATCATCTCGTCGCCGGAGTTGCACGGTGGGTCAAGGCCCCGGTCTTCTACTACACCGCCAGCGTCGGAAATCGGCGCGTGCGCGACCATCTCGCCCGGGGTGGGAGGGCGTTTGTGGTCGAGGACGGAGTGATGGTCGAACGCGTCGGCGAAAGCCGCGTCGAGATCCTTGCCCTGGTCGATATCCCTGTCACGCTCATGGGCCTCGCCCGGCACAATGTCTCCAACGCGCTCGCTGCTGCGGCCGGCGCTCGCGCGGTGGGCATCGCGTCGGATGTCGTGGCGGCCGGGTTACGCGACTTCGGCAACAACCCGGATCTCATGCCGGGCCGCCTCAACCTGTACGTCCGTGGTGACGAGCTCGTGATCGTCGACTACGCGCACAACGAGGCCGGCCTCGCAGCGCTGCTCGCTACGGCAGAGGGGCTGCTCGGCAAGCGCGGCACGCGGCGCGCGACGATGACCGTTGTCATCGGCACGGCCGGGGATCGGCCGGACGATTCGCTTCGCGCGATCGGCCAACTCGCGGGCGAACTGGGCGACCGACTGGCAATCAAGGAGTCTCTGACGTTCCTGCGTGGCCGCACCCGCGCAGGGGTGATCGGCGAATTCGTGGCGGGCGCGCGTGCGGCGGGAGTTGCTGCGGCAGATATCCCGGTCTACGTCGACGAGCTCGACGCGCTCAAGGCGGAGCTCGACGCGGTCAGCGATCGACCACACGTGATCGTCGAGATGTGCCAGGAGCAGCGCCCCGAAATGCGCGAATACCTTCTCGGCGTCGGCTTCACGGAGGTCACCGACGCGCGCTTACTGGGTAGGTTCCGCCGCTAGACCTTTCTACGGTGAACGACCCCCAGTATGCCGACAGGTTCACCGCCTGGGTCATCGCGGGCCACAAACTCGTCACCCAGCTGGCTCAGTGCGCCGCGCAGATCGGCGATGGCCGACTCGCTCAGGCGCACGCCAAGACGTAGCGTCGCGAGGACTGTGTCGGGTCCGGCTTCGAGTAGCTCGTCGCGGACCGCATCGATGATC
>JBBQEC010000034.1:0-13904 GCA_038320305.1 Candidatus Limnocylindrales bacterium
GCGCGCGAACTTGCGGCTTGAGCCCACCTCCATCGCGCTAATGTTCTGAGCGATGGCCAAGCATGCGGAAGGCCCCGAGGAGCTGCGCGCCGACCTGGAGGGCGCGATCGAGCGGGGCGAACTCAGATTGGAGTTCCAGCCGGTGGTTCGGCTCGGCGGCGGCCAGGTCGCCGGCGCCGAGGCGCTGATCCGCTGGCGACATCCACGGCGCGGCACGATCGCACCGAACGATTTCCTGCCCCTCGCCGAACAGTCGGGCGTGATCGATTCAATCGATGAATTCGTTCTCGATCAATCGGCGCACGCTGCTGCGACGTGGCCACGGACCAACGATCGGCCGGGCTTTGTCAGCGTCAACATGATGCCCAACCAGCTGCGCAAGAGCGGCGTTGCGGCGCGTATGTTGCGCGTGATCGCCGACGCTGGTCTCGAACCGCGCCTGATGACGGTCGAGCTGACGTCTGGTCTCACGGGCGACGTGTCCGCGATCGTGGCCGCGCTCGAGGAGCTGCGCGAATCCGGCGTGGGTGTCGCGCTCGACGACTTTGGCATGGCCACCTCGCTCGCCGATCTCAAGCGGCTGCCCGTCGATCAGGTCAAGCTGGCGCGCGAGTTTGTGGGCGCGATCAATGGCCCGGTAGAGGACTCCGCATTTGCCCTGTCCCTGATCAATATTGCCGAGGTGCGCGGCGTCGACGTAGTGGCCAAGGGCGTCGAGTCGCGCGAGCAGGCGTGGCGCCTCGCGGAGCTCGGCTGTCGCTACGGCCAGGGGTTCTTCTTCAGCAAGCCACTGGGCGCCAGCGGCGTCCTCGCCGTTCTTCGACAGGGAACGCTGCGCGGCTGAGCCAGTCGCTAGTTGACCACCAGTGAATAGGACTTCTCACCCGCCTGGCCGTTGACGTTCGTGCCCAGACACCAGGCCGAGATCGTGAAGACATAGCTTCCAGCCGTCGTGCGCGTACCTGTCAGATCAGCCGAAGACGAGCTTCCGGCCGTAAAGGTCAGAGTCACACCGGGCGGCAGCGCCGCTTTGGAGACGTAGATATCGCCGACGGGCGTCTCGTTGTGCAGCACCGAAATGATCGCGTCATACGGCTGACCGATGCTTGCGTCCTGGAGACTGTCGGGCGAGAAGGCCAGCGCAGCGCGGCCCGTGCTGCAACCGACCACGAGCAGGACGGCGATTGCGACCATGATCAGCGTTCCTTTCATTGCGCCGATTGTGACCCCCGCGGCTACTCACAAACTCTTGGTCAGTTCCGCTATGGGGTGGTGCTCGGTCATTCCGGCCGACGGATGCCGCCCGGATGCCAGATTTCGCCGCGCGCATACGTACACGCCAGCAGTTCGGCCACGGCGGCGATGTCAGTTTGCGGGTCTATCGGCCGTGGCTGCATGCGGTCGCTCTCACGCGAAACCAAGGAAGTGGCGCGCCCGGCGGGACTCGAACCCACGGCCTTCTGCTCCGGAGGCAGACGCTCTATCCGCTGAGCTACGGGCGCAATCTTCGTAAACCAGACAGATCGTATCAAGGTCTTGGATGCACGGAGACCACCAGCTCGTGATTGGGTCGTTGGCGTCCCTTGGCTTACGGTGTCGGAGTCGGCAACGAGATAGGCTGAATGACGCCGCCGTTCACGAGTTCGCGGTTCCCAATTGGCTCGCGCAGCGAGACAACAACGGGATACTCTGGTCCGGCAGGACAACCTGGATTGCCCGATAGCTTTCGAACAGGCACCGTAATCGAAATCGCGCTGGACCCGTATTGGACGATCGGCTCGAGCACCCGTCCCTCTGGGCTATCCCCGTTCGCGCATGCCGATTCCGTAATCAGCAAATGCACGGATGTGGAACTCGCGCTCACAGGATCGCCGAGCGATACCCGCCACTGTGCGGGCTCCGAAGGTGTCGTGCTGGCTACGACGGAACACGCCGACAAGCTTGCAAGCACGCTCATGCCGAGACCGAGCATTCCCCCGATACGACGTAGCCGAGACATTTCAGCTGCAGGTCACCGTCATACAGAACGAAACGTTAAGGTCGTCCTCGAATGCGTTCCATAGCGAATATTGGCCAGTGGTCGTATCCGCTAGTCCGTACAACTGACCGTTGTATACGACTGAGGCCCCGCTATCGCCGCCACTCACACCTTGCCCGCCGTAGGCGGTGCCATTGAAGTCGGCGGCCTTACCGTAGATCGTGTGTCCGTTCATCATGAATGGACTGTCGATATCGTAGATCTGGCCGCACTGCCGACCGAAGGTGGCGAGTCCGCCACTAGTTCCTGTTCCCGTACCAATCTTGCAGACCCAGTCTCCCAGCGCTTGATCGATAACTGGTCGCTTACTTGAGATCACATATGACTTCGACGACGGGGTCTCGAAACTAGCCTGCGCGTCGCGGCGCCGCGCGCCCGGACGGTCAAGCTTGACGCGCCGCCGGTCTGCGGGGCACTCCTTCTTGGACTGGATGAGCTCGCGCGACGTGGCGCAATCGACCCGCCAACGTCGGCTACGGGAGAGCACATCCGACAGCAGCTCAGGACCTGGGACGCTTCCGTCCTAAACGCATAAAACGAAGCAGCCCCTCCGAAGAGGGGCTGCTTGCACTGTCCCGGCCGAACCGGCAACCGAAGTCACCTGACCCTGCCACGCCACAAGGGCATCTATCACGCCGGCTGCACCGGCTACCCTAACCCAACCTACCCATGACCTTGCGCCTGGGGCAGCACATGCCGCACGAGGCGGCATCCGAAGAGAGTCTACCTGACCCCTTGCGACGACTCAAGGGGTTATGCAATGTGCATCGTTAATATTCCTGAACTTGTAATGTCAGGCTCGCAGCAGACTCTCAGGTTTGGGCCTTTGACCCGGCTGGCACGCTCCAGATAGGTGGTTTTGGTCCTAGCCGGGCGGCTGGATCGTGACCGAGTTCATGATCGTCGGATCGAGCGCCGTGTTGCTCGGAGAACCTGAATTCCGTCCCGCGGCGATCTGATCGACTACGTCCAGGCCCTGCGTCACCTTGCCGAATATGACGTAGTCGCCGGACTTGGGCAGGGTGTTCTCAACCGTGTCATCAAGGACGATGAAGAACTGCGAGCCGGCCGAGTTGGCTGCCGAAGTTCGAGCCATCGCGACGATGCCGCGGGTGTAGTCGCCCACTACTGGCTCATCCGGAATCGTGTAACCCGGGCCGCCAGAGCCGTCACCGGCCGGGTCGCCGCCCTGGATTACGAAGCCGGGGACGAGGCGATGGAAAGTCAGCCCGTTGTAGTAGTTCGCATTGGCCAGATTGATGAAGTTCTCTGACGCGACCGGTGCCGACTGGTTGTATACCTCGAAGACGATCGTACCCATGGTCGTCGCGATGGTCGCGGTCGTGCCATCGCCGGCCGGAGCTGCCGGTGGGCTGGCGAGCGGCGTCGCGTCTGGCGCATGCACCGCTCCGGGAATGACGGTTGGGCCGACCGTTCCGATCGGTCCAGCGGCATGACCACTGGTACCGGGCGACGCGCCCGAGTTGCCGCCTGAAAACGCGTAGACGTAGACCAGCACGGCCAGAACCAGGACGATCCCTGCGGCGCCGAAGATCCACCACACCTGGTTTTTGTTGCGTTCCGAGGGCGGCGCCATCTGCTTGCCGCCTGGCCCTGCAACTCCGCGCGAGAATCCGGGCCTGTACTCACTAGCTGAGCCGGTGTGGCTCCTCGTTACTGTCCGCCGCCGCTTAGCCATCGAGCCGCTCAGCCATTTACTGCCACACCTCTTGTTGTCTGCGAATAATCGATCGCACCCGAGAAGAGTGCCTCACCCAGGATCAATGCGTCGGCGCCGGCGGCACGCGCGGCGTCAACTCCGGCAGTGTCAGTCGCGCCGCCGGCAAGCTGCATCTCGAGATCGTGGTGCTTGATCGCCGCCGCGACGGTCGCAACGGAATCCGCGTTCCAGTGCGACACGACGAGCCGTCGGACGTTTTCGGATGCCAGCATTGCCACGAGCTCATCAAAAGTCGGCGTCCGGCCGTGCCACGGGTACGCAGCCAGGCGATCCGGTCGTGCGTCGACGCCGACTGCCAGCCAGTCGCCGGCAATGCCCAGGCAAGCTCGCAGGACGGCCACGTTCTCGGCAACGGCCCACACCGGCACCACAACACGCGTGGCGCCACAGGCGAACGCCAGCTCGATCTGCTCCGGGCCGTCGACCCCGCCAGCCAGCTGGAGCGGAACGGCCACGCTGCGCGATATGCGTTGAATGGCATCTGTGTTGGCCGGCGCACCACGTTGGGCGCCATCAAGGTCGACGAGATGGAGCATGGGTGCTCCAAGGCTCACGAAATGCGCTGCGACCTTCTCCGGACGGTCGGTTGGTGACCCTTCGCCGGTTGCCGCCCCCGGCCACATCACCAGGCGCGATCGGCCAGCCTGAAGGTCGATGCTCGGAACGATCTTCATCGTGGAATGCAGCAGGCAGGTCTACGCGCTGAGCAACCGACGCTGGAAGCTGATGGGCAGACTGCCCTGATCCAGCATCGCGTCGTGGAAGCGACCAAGCGAGAAGCTCGCTCCCAGCCTGCGCTTTTCGTCATCACGAAGACGCAGCAGGAGCACCTTGCCCAGCAGGTAGGAAAGCTGGTAGGTCGGTGTGTAGGTGTAGCGGTGAACCTCGGCAGTTGCCTGCGGCCGCTCGAAGCGCGTCTGTTCAACCATGAAGTCGATGGCGTCGTCGACGCCGATATCACCGCGGTGGAGCTTGACATCAAGGATGATCCGACAGGCCCGCCAGATGGCGTCCGTATGCATCATGACGCGATGCTCTATGTCTGTGTAGAAGCCCTCCTCGCGCATCATCTGCTCGCAGTACATCGCCCAGCCCTCGACGAATTCGGGCGCGTCGACGAGCAGGCGGATCAGGCTCGGATGAAGGTTCGAGGCCGACAGCTGCTGATGGTGGCCGGGATACGCCTCGTGGATCGAGGTGTTGTAGATCGACGCATAGTTGTGCTCACGCATCGCTCCAGGGTCGTCGTCGACTGACGCCGTCACGACGTAGATCCCGCGGCGGCCTTCGCCGTCGGCGCCGAACTTGGGCGCGGAGAAGTACGCAGCAAAAGGCATGACGTTGCGCAGGTAATCCGGTGTCGGCATGACCGATAGCTGCTCACCAACGGGCATCGTGGCGATGTCGAAGTCGATGATGTACCGGCGCGCCTCCGCCATCGCCTCGCGATATAGATCGAGCGCCTGGTCGAAATCTGCCGGATGCTTCGACTTGATGCGATCAACGACCTCGAACTCCGACTTGCTGCCGTCGATCTGCCGCGCGAGTTCCGCGCGCGCCGCCCGGTGCTCGGTCAGTTGCTGCTCGCCGATTGCGAGGATGTCGTCACTCGTCAGACCGTCGAACGCGCGCAGCCCGACGAGCTTGTCGTACTTCTCGCTGCCGAGGGCGTAATCCTCCGTGGCACGACTCATCTGAGCGGACAGCCACGCCTTGTACTCCTCGAATGCCCGCACTGCAGCGCGCGCCGCTGACTCGAGCCGCGCCACCTCCGGTGAGTCTTCGCCGAACTCCTGTTTGGTGGCCGCAACGACCTCTTCGAAGAGACCCGGCATCGATCCGATCGCGTCGAGCTCCATCTCGTTCCAGAGCTTGGCCGGTGGCACGTCGCCCAGGCGCGTCTTCTGCTGCTCGATGTACGCCGGCGCCTTTTCGATTCGCGCAGTTGCAGACTTCAAGCGGTCGCCGAGAGGCCGTGTTCCGCGGGCCATGAGCAGGAAGATGCTGTCGCCGACCTCGTCGGTCGCTGAGACCCGGCGCTCCCAGACGCGATGCTCTTCGATGTCGAAGATCTCGCGCCGGGTCGCAAACTGAGCCAGCTCGCGCTCGATTGCGTAGTACGGCGATAGCTCTTCCTCATTGATCGCATCAACTGCTGACAGGAAGCTATGCGCCAGTGCCGCGTCCTCGAGCATGCCGGCGCGACTTCCATCGGAAAGATCGTCGTCGTACGCCGACACGCCGATGAAAGTGGCAAAGATGGGGTGGCGTGCCATGACCTCGTCGAAGCGCGCCGTGATCAGTGCATCGAGCATCGCGTCCGCTGGAGTTGCGGGTGGATGCGGTGTGCGCGCGTCGCGCGTATCCGCCGCGGGCGCGTCAGACACCGGCGGCGACAGGCGCGGCGGAGAAAATCGGGGCAAGGCCCACGGTCGACAGCGCCCGGCGAGTGGCGTCAATTGCGGTGTCGATGTCAGCCTCCTCGATGCCATAGTGGGTCACCGCGCGTATCCGCTGGCTGCCCGGGTAGTCGATCATCAGCACGCCGTCCTTGGCCAGCGCATCGAGGAACGGCATGCGCAGCTCTTTCCGTGCAAGCTCGAACAGGACGAAGTTGGTTCGTGCGCGAGATGGGTCAAGGCCGATGACGCCGGGCAGGCCGGCGATTCCCTCCGCCAGCCGGCGCGCATTGGCGTGGTCGTCCGCAAGGCGATCGATCATCCCGCCCGGGCCATCACGGAGAGCGATCAATCCGGCCGCGGCGATGATGCCGACCTGGCGCATCCCACCACCGACCATCTTGCGTGCCCGGCGAGCGCGCCAGACGACTTCTTTGGAACCAATGACGATTGAGCCGATCGGACAGGCGAGGCCCTTCGACAGGCAGAAACTGGCCGAGTCGGCCGCGCCGAGCAGTGTGCTGACGGGCGTCTTCAGCGCAACTGACGCGTTGAAGATGCGTGCCGCGTCGACGTGCAGCGGCACGCCGCCCTCATGTGCGACTCGCGCGACGTCCGCAACGTAGTCGGCGGGGAGTGGCTGCGCCATCGAGTCGGCGTGCGTGTTCTCGAGCATGACGAGGGCCGTGATCGGGTCGTGGACGTCGAGTGGGTTGCGGAACGCATCGCGTATCTGGTCCAGGTTCATTCGGCCGTTATCGTCCCAGGGCAGTAGCCGCATACCCGCGCCAACGATGACCGCGTGATTGGCCGCCTCGTGGGCAAATGTGTGATTGCCCTCGCCGGCGATGATCTCGCCACCGCGCGGGACCTGGGCCATGACACTGACGAGGTTGCCCATCGTGCCACTGGCGACGAAGAGGGCTGCCTCCTTGCCGGTGATCTCCGCAGCGCGTTCCTCAAGGGCAATGACGGTTGGGTCGTCGCCCCAAACATCGTCGCCAACTTCAGCCTGAGCCATGGCCTGGCGCATCTCTGCCGTTGGCTTGGTGACGGTGTCGGAGCGGAGGTCGATGACGTGCTCTGCCATGGACGGCGAGTATATGTATCGACGGCCGAATCGCTGGTGGGCGAACCGGCTGGTATCCTCTCGGCCACTGCACGGACCCGTGGTGTAGCGGCCCAACATGCCAGCCTGTCACGCTGGAGATCGCCGGTTCGAATCCGGTCGGGTCCGCCAGCTTCTTTGTCGGAGCGTTCGTTGTCCGTGAGGTCCATCGTCATCACCAGGTCAGTCAAGACTCGGCTGGTCATGTTCGTGGTGGTCGCGTTGATCGCCGCTGCGTGCGGATCGTCGACGCCACCCACGACCGCACCCGGTGGATCCTTCGCGATCCCGAGCCCGGTGGGGTCGTCGAACGAGACGGTGGCACCGACGCCACCGCCGGCGGCGAGCGCGGCGTCGAGCGCGAGCCCGGTGGCGAGCACACCGGTCAGTGGAGCGACACCGACTCCATCAGGATCTCCATCCGGTCCCACGCCCACGCCGACCACGACTCCGCCGGCATCCGCCGTGAGCATGCCGATGGTGCCGGTCATCAACTTCTGGTCAACACGTAACTCGATACCGTTGGACGAGGTCAAAGCCGCACTCCAGGGCAGCAGCGACAAGTACTCAACGATCGTCGTACCGGCCGACGATGCCGACGCGCTGGCCGCGGCCGCTGGCGTGTCTATTGGCTCATCCGTGCAACAAGGCTCGGTCGATGACGTCATCGCGGCAGTCAAGGCCGGCGGCCTGGGCTTCTTGTGGGCAGCTGACGTTGTGCCGGAGGTGCGCGCGCTGGGCATAGATGAGGTGAATCTGTTCGGCGAGAAGCGCATCACCGACGTCGCGCAGTGGCCGCTGAGCGCAAACGTGCAGTCAGCCACGCCGTGGGATCAGTCCAAGAACTGGGTCCTCGTATCGGCCGGCGACATCATGGGCGACCGTGGCGTGCGCACCGCGGTAGAAGCTTCGGGCAAAGGTCCGTCGTACCTGTTCGACGGCGGCACTTCGCAGGTCGATCGGATCAAGTGCTGCTCGTTCTTCAACTACCAATACCCGGTCGTCTCGCGCACGGGCAATGCCGGCGCCGTCGAGAAGGTGATCGAGGGCGCCGACTTCGCCATGGCAAACCTGGAGACGGGCGTGCTTCCCGACCCGCCCTTCCATGCAGCCGGCCTCACATTTACGACCGACCCGTCCTACCTCCAGGCGATCAAGGACGGCGGCTTCGACTTCCTCTCGAACGCCAACAACCACAGCAAGAACGGCGGCGCCAAGGGCCTTTCGACGGCGATCTCGACGCTCGACCAACTGGGCATCCTGCACTCCGGCGTCGGTGTCGGACCGGAGGCCGCGGCACAGCCTGCGATCACGACGATCAATGGCGAGAAGGTCGCGATAATCGCCTGTGACGCAATCGCGCGCGGCTACTGGGCCAAGCCCGATCAGGTCGGCACGAACAGCTGCAAGGACGGCAGCGTTTCGCAGACGATCCACCAGATCCGCGACAGCGTCGACGTGATCATCGTCTTCCCGCACTGGGGCATCGAGTACGAGCAGCCGGTCGCGTATCAGTTCGCGCTCGCGCGCGAATGGTTCGACGCCGGCGCTGACATGATCATCGGCGCTCACAACCACTTTCCGGGTGGGATCTACGACTACAACGGCCATGTGGCCATGCTCTCGATGGGCAACTTCATCTTCGACCAGGGCTTCCGACAAACGACGCTGCAGGGCCTTGTCGTGGAGACGACGTGGAACGGCAGCAAGCCCGTCCAGATCTGGGTTCACCCGCTGCTCAACGTGAACGCTCAGCCGAACTTCGCAGACCCCGACACGGACGGTCAGTGGGCGTTTGATGTCATGAAGTGGCAGTCAGAGCCAGGCAAGCTCGACTGGGGTGGCAGCCCGCCGCCCGACTTTGGCAACACGCCGCCCAAATGACCGTCTAGCGGAGGCCGGCGAAAAGGTCGTCCTCGGGAATGCGCACACCGGTGCGTGACACCCGCAGCGTGAACTCCTCGCGCGGCAGCAGCTCGCGCCAGTCATCTACGGTGAAGGCCAGGAAGAAACCGTCGGCCGGCAGCTGCGTGACGTGCTCCTTCAGTGCCGCGTACTTGTTCGCGACGTAGTCGCCCACATCGATGATGGTCGTGACCGGTCCGGTCGCGTCAGTCATCTTGCGCATCTGCTCTTCGCGCTCGGCACGCTGGTCGTCGGTCTCGTTCTCGTCCGGCGCCCACCACGAACGAACGCCGCGCTCCTCAGCGCGCTGCGCCACGGCCTCGCTGCGCCGGAAGTTCATGGCCGTCTCGTACAGCTTCACCGGTGCGGCGTCGCCATCCTCTGCGACGCTGCGCTCGAAGGCCGCCTTGGCAATCAAAGCCGACCGGATGTGATCGGGATGGCCGTAGCCGCCGAATTCGTTGTAGCCGACCATCACCTGCGGTCTGACATCGCGTACGATTACCAGCAGCTGCTCAACGGCCGCGTCGAAATCAGCCTGCCAGAACGATTCCAGCGCGTCGTTTTCGGGCGTGCCCATCATCCCCGAATCGACATAGCCAAGCTTGCGTGACTCGACGTTGCCCAGCTGCGCAAGCGCGCGGCGCAGTTCCTCGGCACGGATCTCGCCCAGCTTGGCGTGGTTGTCGGGCGTGTCCATGTCCGGCACGACGATCTCGCCGTGTTCGCCACCGGTGCAAGTGACGCACACGACGCGCGCACCCTCGGCCGCGTAGCGCGCCATGACGCCGCCCGTGCTGATTGTTTCGTCATCGGGGTGGGCGTGGACGGTCATGAGTGTCAAGCGTGCAGGCATGCACGGATCATATGGGGGCGCGCCAGATCGGCGTTTAGACTCGGTCGGCCCCGCACCGGTTCACGGTTCGCACACGACACCAACCCTGAGGAGTCCGCCACACATGCCAGACGCCCCCGACAACCGACAGCCATGGGCTTTGATCCTTGGCGCGAGCAGCGGTTTCGGTGAAGCCGCGGCCGTGGCGCTGGCTCAGGCCGGTTATGACATCTGCGGCGTGCACCTCGATCGCCGCCAGGGCTCGGCCCACGTTGACGAAATCAAGGGCAAGATCGCGGCCGCCGGCCGTCAGGCGCTCTTCTTCAATGGCAATGCCGCGGACGATGAGCAGCGGGCACACGTCATCGCCGGGTTGAAGGAGGCGGCCGGCGAGCGCGGTTACGTGCGTGTGTTGATGCACTCGCTTGCGTTCGGCACGCTCAAGCCGTTTCTCACGCAGGAGCCGGCAGACGGCATCACGCGCAAGAACATGGAGATGACGCTCGACGTCATGGCCCACTCGCTCGTCTATTGGGCGCAGGATGTGTGGCGTGCCGGGTTGTTCGGCCTTGGCTCGAAGGTCTACGCGATGACGAGCGAGGGCTCGACCCGCGTGGTCGCGTCCTACGGCGCAGTCAGCGCGGCCAAGTCGGCGCTCGAGTCGCATTGTCGGCAGCTGGCCATGGAATTTGCGCGCAACGGACTGGGCGTGACGGTCAATGCGGTCCGCGCCGGCGTGACCATCACGCCGGCATTGATGCACATCCCCGAGCACGAGCAGCTCATCAAATACGCGACCGAGGGCAATCCGATGGGTCGCATGACGACGGTCGAGGATGTCGCCCAGGCGATCGTTACCCTCTCGGGTTCAGGAACCGACTGGCTTACCGGCAATGTCCTCGGCGTCGACGGTGGCGAGCTCATCGCCGGTTAGTCCGTGTCACGCGCGCCGTGCGCAATGTCGGATGGTCAGGGTTCCTGACTTCACCTGAATACGGCAGAATGCACAGGACTCGCGCCGCCGTGCGCCGAGTCGAAAGGGAGGAAGACAGATGGGACGAGTGGGGCTGCGCCTCGTCGCCGTGATGGCGGCACTGTTGTGTGTGGCTGGAGTTGCGGCTCCGGTCGTAGCCGCCAAGTCGAATCACGCTGGTGCTGCATTCCACCTCGATCTCTACCGCGAAGGCGTCTTCACGACGCAATATCGCTGGACGTGGTGTGTCGGTGCCAGCTCGCAGGCCATGCTCAACATCATTCTGGGCACGTCCGACAAGTCACTTGGACGACAGAAGGAGCTCGTCAAGTACGCGATGGCGCATGACGGCTTCCCGAACAGCAACAAGGGTGGTTCCGATGCGGTTGGTTTCGCAGCGGCACTGAATCACAACGGCGGCGGCTCCTACAGTCCGGTGCTATCGACCAACTTCCACCAGGCCGTGCATCGGGCGGCCAAAGCCATGGCCATGACTGGCAAGCCCGTTGGCTTGATCGTGATGGGCGGTCGCCACGCTTGGACGATGTCCGGTTTCGACGCGACCGCCGACCCGACCAAGGGCAGCTTCGAAGTCACCCACGTGTACGTCCTTGGATCGCTCTACCCCAAGGAGCAGAAGGGCTACTTCGACAAGCCACCCGACACCCGACTGACGGTCGACCAGTTCCGCACGCCCTTCCGCGTGTTCGACGATCCCGACAGCCCCCAGTACGCCGGCTACTGGTTGACCGTCAGCCCTTAACCGGAACGCCACACAACGGACATAAACAGAGCCCGGACCGTGAAGGGCCCGGGCTCCTTGCATCACGTCGGGTGGACGCCTGCTGATTCCTCAGAAGCGACGCCGACCGGGCGCTACCACCGCCGCCACAACGGCAGCCTTCGCGACTGGCGAGGGGCCCGGCTTGATAGCGGCGGTTACGACCGCGGCTTTGGCGACAGGGGCACCGACTACCCCTACACGTCCTACGCGTGATGGCCTCAGTGGCATTTCAGTCTCCTACGCCGGCGAGCTGGTCGTCGGCCTCTACTGCAGCGATGAGAGCTTGGACAGGAATGCGACCGTTGGCGATCAGCTCGCCGCCTGCCCGGCGCACGGCCGATGCGAAGGGCGCCGCCCACAGGTTCTCGTAGATCAGCACGCCGGCGATGCTGCCGGGCTCCATCGGCGCGGCAAGGTGCATGATGTCTGCCTCGGCCAGGGTCTCAGCGAGCTCGGTCTCGAGCCGCGACAGCTCGCTCAGTTCCTCGATATCACCCAGCTCCTGGGCCATCACCGTGCCGTCCATTGCCTTCCCAATGATGATGAGGTCCATTACGCGGATGATCCCGGCATCGTGAAGTCGGAGGAGCTCAATGGCACCCTCTCCAGTAAAGGTCGACGTTCCGGCGGGAAACTCCACGACCAGGTAGTCGACGGGTCCAAGCTCGTCGAGGGTTCGCTCGGTCATAAATACTCCTATTGGGTATGTTCGCCCTTGGGTCGCGCTGCAGAGATGCGATGCGGTCCCGGCATCCACCGTGGAGTCAAGCACCGCAGCTGATCGCCTGCCTCCCCCGTGACGGATGAGCGTGTCCGCAATCCTTCTGGTGCCAGTCTGCCTTGGCTATGGCGGCGAGTGCGAAACGAGCGGGGCAATTGCCGAGCCCGCGTAGCCGGTCAGCTCGACATAGGACTCGCCACTGACGGGTGAGCCGGCGCGCGTCGCCAAGACGCGCTGTGAGCCTTCCCAGTAGATGACGCCGGTCGTGGCGCGCGTATCGAGCTCCTGGTCCGCAACGGTCGGAGTCAGATCCACGGTCAGCTGTTGTGATGGCACGTCGATGTGCCATGTCGCGGGGTAGACCGCGCCGGTGTTGGGGCTGGTCCATGAGCCGGTCGCGGTGACTGTGAACTCATCCTGCGCAAGATGGGTGACCGTGCCATCGGGTGCGACGTAGGTCCCGTAGACGAGCGGGTACGAACCGTCGCCGTTACGAACAAGCGACAGCGTCAAGTCCGTGCCGTCGGCAAGGTTGACCGCGAACCAATCCCAACCGCCACCGCCGACGGCGATGAAATTGCCCCACTGATGGTCGAACCACGTTTCGCCACTGACTGGCATTGTCGTGCCATCCAAGGTGACACTGCCGGCTGCTGTCATCCGAGGCCATGAGTAGTAATACGAGCCGCCGGCCTGGCCGAAGTCCACCCACCCGTCGTCCCCATGAAGCACGGGGGTCGTGCGGACGGACGCGAGCGAAAGGTCCAGTCCGAACGATCGGTCTGCCGACGCGGCGCTCAGCGAATCGTGCCCGCCGACGCCGCTCATGGTCCACGGCGATGCCGTGACATCCGGTACTCCCTGATCGCTCGTGCCGCGCAACGAGAACGAGAAACCTGCACCCGTAGCTACATCGACCTGTGACCCGATCTCCGAGCGCTGGTCGTACAGGAATCGGTTGCCCTGTTCGTCGGTGAGAGCGAGATGGGACGCCCACGAGACGGGGAATGAGCCGCGCTCGGCGCGAAAGAGCACGTACTCGAAGCCGAAGCGCCGTCCACTATCGGCGACCAGGTGGCCCGTGTAGTACCACCACTCGGTCAATCGGTCGTGGGCTGCTTCGTCGATCGGCAGGCTGATGGGTTGTGGGTCGGGCTGGCGACTGGCAATCGCCGCCGGAGTCGGAATGACGGGGGTGGCCGGCTGCGGCTTGGCGAGCAGTTGGCCCGTTGGGGAGCAGCCAACCAACAACGTCAGGACGACCAAACCGGCCACGACCTGGGGTAGCGCGCGGCGCAGCCACGTCGGCATCCACCAGTTGGCGTTGCCGAGCAAGCGCATGGTCGACGGAACCAGCAGGCCGCGGACGAGGGTCGCATCGAGCGCCACGGCGATCGCGA
>JBBQEC010000035.1:0-13873 GCA_038320305.1 Candidatus Limnocylindrales bacterium
GAGTGGCACCGTTGATCTCGCGGCAGACGGCGATCGCGTTGGGTCCCTCGACGGCCATCGCGACGAGCGGACTCGAGGTGATGAAGTCGATCAAGCTCGCGAAGAACGGCTTGCCGCGGTGCACGTTGTAGTGCTGCTCGGCCAGCGCGCGCGGCACCAGCAGCATCTTCATGCCCGCGATGCGCAGTCCGCGCTGCTCGTAGCGATCGACAATCCGGCCGATCAGGGCGCGCTGGACGCCGTCAGGCTTGATCAGGATCAGGGTTCGTTCGGCCAAATCGGGACTCCTTAGCTGAACAGGGTCAGTGCCTTCTCGAGCCCGGCGGTCGAGTTCGGCGTTGAGATCACGGCAAGGCATAGGGCCTCGTCGCGGAAAAGTTGTTGGGCGAGCGTCTGGATGTCGTCCGGAGTGACTTTGGCCAGCTCGGTCAGGGCGTCATCGAGCGTCAGGACACGCTCGTGGAGTGCCTCCTGGATGCCGAGCCAGGCCGATATGTGCCGGCTTTCCTCGAGGCGCAGCTCCAAACGGCCGCTCGCGTAGGCACGGGCGCGGTTGAGCTCGGCCATGGGCACTGGCTCATCGCGCAGACGACGCAACTCCTTCAGGATCGCCTCGACCGTCTGATTGAGGTCGTCCGGGTCAACGCCGGCGTATATCTGCAGCGCGCCGGAATCCGCGTAGTCGACCTGGAACGAGTGAACGTCGTAGGCCAGACCGGCCTCCTCGCGCACCTCCTGGAAGAGGCGGCTGCTCGAGCCTTCGCCGAGCACCGTGTTGAGCAGCTCGAGCGTCCACTGGTCGGGATGGTCGCGCTCCGGAGCCGGCAGGCCGAGGCAGACGTGTGCCTGGGCCAGCTCACGCTCTTCGACGACGAAGCGCTCGCGCGGCGTTTTGGGCGCCGCGGCATAGCCAGGAACGTCGGCCACGCCCGTGCCGAACATCGTTCGGACGTGGTCCACGAGCTCGGCGTGGTCCATGTCCCCGGCCGCGGCAAAGACGAGATTCGATGGCGCGTACGACCGCGACCAGAAGGTGCGGATGTCATCATCGGTCAGGCCACGGACGCTGTCCTCATCGCCCGCGATCTCCCAGCCCAGCGGCGTGTCGCCGAAGAAGGCACGGTCGAAAAGGTTGAAGACGTACTGGCCCGGATCGTCGCGATAGGAGCGAATCTCCTCGACGATGATGTCGCGCTCGCGAGAGATGTCCGTGGACCGCAGCAGCGGCCGAACGGTCAGCTCGGCCAGAACGTTGAATGCGCGCTCGGCCTCACGGGCGGGAACGCGCGCCCAGTAGACCGTCGACTCGCGGTCAGTAGCCGCGTTCGAGGAGCCTCCGTACCCCTCGATCGCCTCTGACACGGCGCGCGTCGTTGGGAATGCCTGGGTGCCCTTGAAGGTGACGTGCTCCATGAAGTGAGCAACGCCCGCCTGCTTCCGATTCTCCAGCCGCGATCCGGCCAGGACGTACACAGCAGAAGACATCGAGCGAGCGCCTGGTATGCGGGCGGAGATCACGCGTGGTCCGTCGGGCAGGGCGGTTCGTTCGAAGAGTGGTTGGTCGACGGGCATCGCGCGGAATGCTACGCGACGAACATGAAACTGCCTGGCCCGGTGCAGCCGGGCCCGGCATAAGGTTCTCCGACGGGCGCGACCCGAGGCCGCGCTCACTCAGATCTGGGGCAGAATCGACTGAATAGCCGCAGAGCCGAAGTAGATGGCAAATCCGATCGCAACCAGCCACATCAGCGGATGGATCTGCGACCACTTGCCGACAACCACTTTGATGAACACGTACGAGACAAACGCCGCGCCGATGCCAGCGGTGATGCTGAACGTGAGCGGCATGAAAATCAGGCCCAGGAGGGCCGGAAAGCCTTCCTCGAAGTCGCTCAGATTGATGTCCTTGATGAGTGAGCACATCAGGAAGCCGACCAGGATCAGCACCGGCGACGTCGCCTGGAACGGGACCAGCGCGACGAGCGGTGAGAGCACGACCATGAACAGGAAAAGCACGCCGATGACGATCGAGCTGAAGCCTGTTCGGCCGCCCTCTGCCACGCCTGCGGCGCTTTCGATGTAGGTGGTGTTCGAGCTGATGCCCGCTGCGCCGCCGGCGATCGCCGCGACGCTGTCGACCAGCAGGACTCGACCGATGCCCGGCACCTGGCCGTCCGGTGTCGTGAGCCCGGCCTGCTCGGTAATGGCCGTGGCCGTGCCCATTGTGTCGAAGAAGTCGGCGAGCATGATCGTGAAGATCGTCAGGATGCCGCCGAGGATGCCCAGGCCGCCGGCCGACACCGGCGAGAAGACCTTGGTCAGGTCGAACTGGCCCAACGTCGCGAAGCTAGGCGCCTGGAACAGGTTCGACGGTATGGTCGTGACGCCCACGATGAGAGCCAGGATGCTGGTGATGATGATGCTGATGACGAGCGCGGCCGGTACCCTGCGGACGTAAAGGACGACGGTTATGGCGAGTCCGATGACGGTCAGCCACGTCGCCCAGCTGTTGGGGAAGACAAAGGCGACAGGGACTGGGCCACTCTCGGGCCGGACGATGAGTCCCCCGTCGACGAAGCCAATGAACAGGATGAAGAGTCCAATGCCGACACCGATCGAGCGCTTCAGCGCAATCGGAACGGCGTTCATGATCGCTTCGCGCAAGCCCACGAGGACGAGAATCGTGACGACGATGCCCTCCCAGACGATGACCCCCATCGCGCCGGGCAGTCCGAGACCGGCGCCGAGCGCCAGGCCAAAGGCGACGATGCCGTTGATGCCCAGACCAGCCGCAACAGCCAACGGGTAGTTCGAGAACACACCCATGGCGATGGACATGATCGCGGCGACAAGGGCAGTTGCCGCGGCAGCCGCGACTATGAAGGCCTGGACATCAGCGCCCGGTGGCAGTGCGGCGCTGAGGATGCCCGGATTCACGGCGACGATGTAGACCATCACCATGAAGGTGGCGATGCCCGCCTTGAACTCCGTCCGAAGCGTGGTTCCGCGCTCGCTGAACTTGAAGTAGGAAGCGATCGTTTCCAACCCTCTACCTCCCTCTCACGGCCCGCGGTGCCACGAGCCGAACCCTCTCCTCCGGCGGCCGATTCAACGGCCGCTCAACTCCCTTCGGAAACCTCCCCGGCCTGATCAGAGCCGTCGCCGCTGTCGAGCGCGCTGAGCTCCATCTGGACGTAGCCCGCCGAGTCGGGGAAGTCGAGGCGCTGTTGCTCGGGCTCGTCGGCATCTCCCCTGCCGACAGGTGCGAACTCGACCACGATTCGCTCGTCGCCCTGCACCAGGGTGTAGACGATGAGCTGATCGGGGCGCGTCTCGAACTCGAGATGCTCGAACGAGTCGATGTTCAAACAAATCGAGAGAGGGGTGAAGAAGGTCGACACCTCCGGACGGTCAACGACGATGCGTTCGACCCAGCCTGTGCCGATCGAAACCATCGCCTGGCCGCGGAAGTAGCGGTACGAGACAGTTTGCTTGAGAAGCGGGCGCAGGAGGTTGTAGATATCCGTGGGACTCGAGACAAGGCCGCTATTCACGAAGAATTTCGCAGGCGGCTCGAGCGACACGCTCCTCCTCAAGGACGGAAAGTCGCGCGCCGAATCTGGAAATCGGCGCTCGGACGCCACGATTTTAGCGCAGCCTGACTGATATGCGTATGACGGAATCGCACGGTTGTGCCCGGGTATGATCGAGCGCGTGATCGTGGCGCTGGACGTGGGTAACACGAATGTCACCGTGGGCATCGTTGCGGGCGGAGAGATTATCTCCTCGCGCCGCGCCGCAACACGGCCCGCGGCCACGGCCGATGAGTTGGAAGTAACGCTCAACGAGCTTCTTGCGCTCGATGGCGCGGCCTTCACCGGTGCTGAGCAGATCGTCCTGGCCAGTGTCGTCCCGGCAGTGACGCCGACGATCGTGACGATCGCGGCGCGCCACGGCATCCCGATCCTCGTCGCCGACGCGGCCACCGTGCCGATCCCGATCCGCATTGACAGGCCCGCCGAGGCGGGCGCTGACCGACTCGTCAACGCCTTTGCGGCGCTGCGTCTGCACGGCGCGCCGGCGATCGTCGTCGACTTCGGCACTGCCACCAACTTCGACGTGGTCTCCGCTGACGGCGCCTACATCGGTGGCGCGCTCGCCCCCGGCCTCGAGCTGGGCATCGAGGCCCTGGCCAGCCGAACGGCCAAGCTGCCCAACGTCGCGCTGGTGATGCCAGAGCGCGCGATCGGCCGCGACACCGTCAGTGCCATCCAGAGTGGCGCGGTCATCGGCTACATCGGCCTGGTCGGTGAGCTGGTCCGTGCCATCACCCGCGAGCTCGCGCTGGATAGCCCGGCGACGCCCAAGGTGATCCTGACCGGCGGACTGTCGCAGGCGAGCTGGGCAAACGCGATCCCGAATGTGGACGTGGTCGATCCGCTCCTGACCTTGCGTGGACTGGCTCTCCTGTATGCAGAGGTTCGGCGCAGCGAATCGGTCGCCCAGGCGTGAGGTCGGTGGTTTGCCCATGAGCGGAGGGGCACTTGAAGGTCGGCTGATCCTCCTCGGCGTGACGGGGTCGATCGCGGCGTACAAGTCGGCCGAGCTGGCGCGCGCCCTGACCGCGGCCGGTGCAGACGTCCAGGTCCTCATGTCGCATACCGCGCAGCAATTCATCGGGCCGCTGACGCTGCAGACGCTGACCCGACGGCGACCAATGACGGATCCGCTCGAGCTGCTGCCCGACCAGCGCATCGCGCACATCGTGGCTGCCGATACGGCCGATCTGATCCTGGTCGCGCCGGCCACGGCCCACTGGCTCGCGTCGATGGCGGCGGGTTTGGCCGGCGATGTGATAACGGTCACATGCCTGGCCTCGTCCGCGCCGGTCGTCGTCGCACCTGCCATGGACGGCGACATGTACTCGCACCCGGCTACGCGGGCGAACGTCGAGAAGCTTGCATCGTGGGGCTACACGATTGTCGAGCCTGAGGTTGGGCCGCTCGCGTCGGGGGCCGTTGGGCGTGGCAGGCTGGCAGAACCCAGCGCGATTCTGGAGGCGGTGAGTCGGGCGCTCGAGGGCAAGCATGTACGGCAGCCGGACGTTTCATTGCGACCGCCGGTAGTCATGGAGGAGCCGACCCTGGACATGGCAGGCTGGCGCGTCGTCGTGACCGCCGGCGGCACCGCCGAGCCGATCGATCCGGTGCGCTACATCGGCAATCGCTCAACCGGCAAGATGGGCGTGGCAATCGCGTCGGCGGCGCTCGATCGGGGCGCGGACGTGACGCTGATCTACGGAATGACGTCTGTCGAACTACCGGAAGAGGCCAACCTGGTCCACGCGCCCACTGCGGCATCAATGCGCGAGGCTGTCCTCGCGGCAGTGGCTGACACGGATGCGCTGGTCATGGCGGCCGCGGTGGCAGATTTCCGTCCGCGGGAAATTGCGCAAGGAAAGATCGCGCGTGACGGGGCGGGGCTGACCTTGGCGCTCGAGCCGACGAGCGACATCCTGGCCGAGGCCGCGCGCGTCGCGCGTCAGCGGCCCACGCCTCCGATCCTGGTCGGTTTCGCGGCCGAGACGGGCTCACTGGAGCGTGCCAGCGACAAGGCGGCGCGTAAGGGCGTCGATCTCTTGATTGCCAATGACGTCGCCGAAGATGGCTCGGGATTTGGCACGGACACGAACCACGTCACCTTGATCGTTCCCGGCGGCACGGAC
Organism: Candidatus Limnocylindrales bacterium; assembly: GCA_038320305.1. Classification (GTDB taxonomy): domain Bacteria; phylum Chloroflexota; class Limnocylindria; order Limnocylindrales; family CSP1-4; genus JALYGJ01. The sequence continues at coordinate 5,726 of JBBQEC010000035.1, forward strand.
GAGGAATGGCCGCTGATGAGCAAGCGCCAGGTCGCCGATCGCCTGTGGGATCGCGTGGTCAATGTCCGCGCCGACCGCGACCGCGGCCGTGCAGGTGCAGGTGCAGGTGCAGAATTGGCGACACGATGAGCGCAACGAGTCAGCCCGGACCTGCTTCAGACGGCAAGCCAGTCCGGCGGATAACCGTCTCCGACATCGCCAAGATGCACGCCGAGGGCACGCGCATCGCGATGCTGACGGCGTACGACTATCCCACCGCGCGCATCGTCGACGAGGCGGGCATCCCCATGATTCTCGTCGGTGACTCACTGGGCATGGTCATGCTCGGCTACGAGGAGACCGTGCGCGTGACGATGGACGACATGCTCCATCACACGAAGGCCGTCGTGCGCGGCACGCGGCACACGCTCGTGGTCGGGGACATGCCCTTCCTGAGCTACGGCGTGAACATCGAGACGACGCTGGCCAACGCCGGCCGCTTCATTTCTGAAGGCGGGGTGCAGGCGGTCAAGGTCGAGGGCGGCGTGCGCAGCGCCAAGACGATCGAGGAAATTGTTCGTGCCGGCATCCCGGTCATGGGCCACATCGGGCTGACGCCACAGTCGATCTACGGGCTGGGCGGCCACCGGGTCCAAGGCAAGACGATCGAGTCCGCGCGGCGGCTACTGGCCGACGCCGCCGCTGTCCAGGACGCTGGCGCATTCGCCATCGTCCTCGAGCTCGTGCCCACGGAGCTGTCCGCGGCGATCACGCAGCGACTGACGATTCCGACGATCGGCATTGGCGCCGGCGCTGGCTGCTCCGGCCAAGTCCAGGTCATCACGGACCTGCTCGGCCTGACCTACGGCTTCATCCCCAAGCATGCCAAGCAGTACGAGCACCTCGCCGAGCGGATGAAGGAAGCGATCACGGCCTATGAGGCCGACGTCGAGTCCGGCGACTTTCCGACAGCCGCCAACTCATCGTCGATGGATGCCGCGGTGCTCGCGGAAGTGCTCGGCGGCGTCACCATGGACCGACCCGCGGCTGAGGTGCTCGCCGGCGCCGACTCACTGCCCCTCGATCGCGACCTCTGAGCTCCGACTTGCTCGCCCGCCCTAGCCTCGGCGGCGATTTTCGAAACCTATTCGGCGGCGGCGGTCGTTTCGGCGCGCTCGAACCGCTTTGCGGACGGATTCGAAGTGATTTCGCCTGCTAGCGCGACACTTTTCGCAATAGGTTTCAAGATTCGTGGCCGCGAACCCTGCGTGACTGGCCCTACAAGGCGCAATCGCCGAATGGGTTTCGAATCTCGTCGATGGAAGTAGTCACGACGCGCGCTGAGCTGCGCGAGGCACGATCGGCAATCCCCGGCGCGCTCGGACTGGTCCCGACGATGGGCGCGCTCCACGAGGGCCACGCGTCGCTCATCGCGGCGGCCCGCGCGGATTGCGACTCTGTCGCCGCGAGCATCTTCGTCAACCCGACCCAGTTCGGGCCGAACGAGGATTTCAAACGTTACCCGCGTGACGAGGCCGCGGACCTCGCCACGCTCGAGGCGCTCGGCGTTGATCTCGTGTTCGTGCCGAGCGTCGATGAGATGTACCCGCCGGGCAGCACGACCTTGGTCGACGTGGGACGGCTGGGCGAGGTCCTCGAAGGCGCGGCGCGACCCGGTCATTTTCGCGGCGTGGCGACCGTGGTAGCCAAGCTTTTCTCGATTGTCCAGCCAGATCGGGCCTATTTCGGGCAGAAGGACGGCCAGCAATCGGTCGTCATCCGACGCCTCACGCGTGATCTCGGGTTTCCGATGCAGATCGTTGTTTGCCCGACTGTCCGCGAGCCGGACGGCCTCGCCCTTTCCTCGCGCAACCGTTACCTCTCGCCCGACGAGCGAGCCCAGGCCCCGGCGCTCAGCCGCGCCCTCCAGGCCGCCGTTGAGACTGCCGCCGACGGAGAACGATCGGCCGACAAGCTGCGATCGCGGATGCTCGACGTCGCCGCCGCCGCCACGCTGGGCACGCTCGATTACGTCTCAATCGCCGATGCCGACTCCCTCGAAGAACTGACGGTGCTCGATCGCCCAGCCTTGGCCAGCCTCGCCGTCAGATTCCCGTCCGCCCGCCTTATCGACTGCCAGCCCCTGACTTAAGCCAGCCCCTTGGCGCGAGACCCATCAGCCTCAGGATCTGCGTCCCATCTTGCGTCACCACCTCCAGGCCTTCCTGTTGGAAGGAGCCAGGCTGGACCACCAGTCTGACCAACAGCTTCGTGCTGTTGGGCGACCAGCTGGCGCTGAAGACCGGCGCCGATATCGCCGTCCAGCCGTCGTAGTCACTCGGTGGCGTTCCGGTCGCGATCCGTGTTGGCGACGGCATTGCAGACACGGTTGGTGTTGGCGTCAGCATCGGCGTGGGTGTCAGAGTCGGCACCAGGGTTGCCAGGGTCGGTGAATTCGAGGGGGACATAGCCGGTGTCACCGATGGCGACAGAGCAAATGTTGCCTGGACAGACTGCGTTGGCAACAGCGCCGGCGAAGGCGCGACTACCGCGGACCCGCAGCCGATCATGACTAGCACGAGCGCGGCGGGCCATCAACCTCATGTATGTTCATCCCCTCCCCGGCAGCCTGATGATGCGAGAGCGGATGCTCTTCACCGTTCGGACGGGCAAGGACGACGATTCGTTGCGCAAGCGTGCGGCGGAAGCGCCAGGTTCGGTGAAGCGCGACAGGATGTGGTCGATGTCCAGGTGCTCGCTGATCAGTTGACGGGTCAGCTCGATCTTGGTGTGATCGGCCGGATGGGTCTTTACGAGCAGATCGTGGACGGTCGAGGCGGCCTCGTATGTATCCGTGTCAATCAACATCGCAAAGAGCCGCTCGCCGCGGATCGCCTCGAGATCGCGCGGCCTGGGCCGGTAGCCACCCGTCAGCACAAGCCCGGCAAGCTCAGCCGAGCCCTCCTCTTCCGTGGAGCGCCCAAAGAGCTGCTGGCGCCGCGCGAAGATCCGCCGCCGCTCCCCTTGAGCCCGGGCCGCGCGATTGGCCGCGACGACGGCGTGGATCACGTCCGTCCGATCGCCCGGCACGATCAACAGAGACCCGGGCCCAAGGCGTTCGACGAGATGGCGCGGCTGCATCGCGCCAATAGCCACGTGCTGGATCACGCGATCGAGGTCAGCGCCATCGCTGAGCAACTCGCCCTTCATCTGCTCGACCAGCATCGCCAAAGTGGGATTCGAGAGCAGCGGCCTGTACGGCAGCAGCCCGAGCAGCTCGATGCCGTGGCGCGCCAGGCCTTCGCGCAGGACGTCTGGCAGGGTCGGGTGCTCCTCCGCGTTGACCTTGTTGATGATCGCTCCAACGACCTCGACTCCGTGGCGCGCGAACAAGGCCCGATTGAGCACGATCTCGTCGATCGGACGCCCGACTCCCGCCTCCGCGACGATGGCCGCGGGTGCCCTGAGCATGCGTGCAACCTGAGCATTCGAAAGCCCGATCACCGAGCCAACGCCGGCATGACCGGTGCCTTCGATCAAGAGGAGATCGTGCTGCGCGGTGAGCGTCTCGTGGGCGCGGCGAATTCGAGCGCCAAGGTCCGGAGTGACCTCTCCACGGATGTACGCCTTGGTAAAGCCGCGCGGAATGTGGACCGGACTCATGACCGAGAGCGCGTCGGGCAACCCCAGCGCGGCGCGCATCAGGATCGCGTCCTCGTCGGCGGGCTGCTCATCGACGATCGCGTAACGCTGGCCCACCGGCTTGATGAAGCCAACGTCCAGCTTGCGTTCAGCGAGGGCCGCGAGCAGGCCCAGCGCAACGGTCGTCTTGCCGCGATTCATGCCCGTTGCGGCGAGGTACAGCTGCCTCATCCGCTTGAGCGTAGCGGCCTAGTTCACGGCCGGTGTCACTCCGTTGACGACATCGAGCTGGTCGTCCACGCCGGCGGGCGTCACGAAGGCTGTCTTGCCGGCCGCGTTCGTGCCGGTCAGGAACGGTGCGAACGGCGGGGCCGGATCCTGTGTCCAGGTCCACGATAGCGACGGTGCGCCGCGCAGGCCGTTGGCAGAAAGAGCGCTCAGGAGTTGCGTGGTCGTCGGGAGTCGAAGGTCGCCGGTCGTCGCGCGCAGCTCCCCGAAGACGTAGCCGCCGTTGACGTTATTGACCAGCGCAACCGCGCGGACAACGCCGTTGACGCGTAGCTCGGCCAACTCGTATGACGGCACTCCGGCGGCCAGCGAGCGGACGTGGACTGTCGTGCCGAGGGTGTAGTTCGAAGGCAGGTTGCCCAGCTCCGGATCGCCCAACAGGCTGTTCGTGGTCAAGCCATTGGCCACCGCCTGGGCGACCAACGTCGCCGCAGAGCCGCCAAAGGTCAGCTGCGCTGGAGCGCCCGCAGTAGAGGTCCCGTCGGTGACACTCGGCAGTGGCGAATCTGTCGGAGCCGGTGTGTCGGTAGGCGTCGATGACGGTGGAGGTGTCGCTCCACCGCCGCCCTGGCTGTAGCGCTGATCGCCATAGCTCTGTTCCGGTAAATCGCTGGGTGCTTCTGCCACAGAGCTCTGCAGAACGGTGACGTACTTGCCCTGGAAGTACGGGCCTTCGTTGCGGTCGTCGGTGAAGTACTTGGTGTTCCAGTCGTTCAGCACGACGTAAGAGTTGGGCGCGAAGCCGCCTGCCGGCCAGCCCGACCAGTTTCCGAAGGCGGCGTTGTACCACGGGTCCCATACGCGCATGCCCAGGACCTTGTTGGTCTCGCCGCCCTCGTTGAGCGGGTCAACGGCAGTCTGATAGCCCACGACGAGAACGGCGTGCGCGCCATGGACGACGACGGCACCGACGGGGTCGCCCGTTGCACGTATGCCGCGCACGATCTTCCAGTTCATTACCGACTGGCTGGTGCCCTCGTAGTCGTTGTAGCCGACGCTCTGATCGGGCGTCGCCCAGTTCCACAGTGCCCAGGCCATGCCGCGGGCGTCGTGCGCGAAGGACGGACTCGGGCTGCCCTTGGAGCAGCGGATGAAGCCGCTGAAGCTTGGATCCGTCCAGTCGTTCTTGTCGTGCGCGGCCATGTAGTCATTGAGGTCCGTCTGGGACACTGAGACGGATGCCTCGATCGACTCGAGCATCGTCCGCGTCGACGCCACTGCGCACCAGCAGTTGGTCTGCTGAGGCTGGACGGCAGAGTCGTCGTAGACCGACTGCGAGTAGTTCTGCTGGTTCTGCGAGCTGCCGCAGCGCGTGGCAAGGCCCGCGGCCGCATACGGACAGTCCGCCTGCTGCAGATACCAGAGCACCGCGTTCAGGTTCTGCGAGTTGAACTTATTGACCTCGGATTGGGTCGGGTAGTAGCGCTTGGCGGCGCCCTTGGGCAGCTCGATCGTCATCGCGAAGATGCCGTGCACGCCGTACGCCCAGTCGTCCTGATCGCCACTGACGATGTACAGGTCGCTGCCCTGCATGGGCTTGTAGCCGTCGCGGCTGGCGATGCCCCTGCCCAGCGCCACGAACGCGGCGTGGTCGTCGGCAGTCATGTCCGACGGCACGTCCGCCTTCGTGTACGAGTACGGCCACAGAACTTCCTTGCCCGCAGAGTGCAGGCTCAGGATCTCCGTGATCCTGGACTTGCCGTTGACGACGCGACCGTTGACGAAGTCGCGGTAGGCCTTGTCCTCCGGCGTGTAGAACGCGGACGGACCCTGATAGAAGTCGCTCGAGGGCTTGGTGCTGGCACCCTTGGGACAGCAATTCCACGTGTACCCAAACTGGCGATTGAGATCGATACCGATTGCGCTCGAGCCCGGAATGGGCTGGCGGTTCTTGCGCCACTTGTGCCACACGCTACCGGACATGTCGAACTCGGCGCCGTCTGGATTCATCATCGGGATGATGTACACGACGGTCGTGTTCAGGATGCTGGTGACCCTGCTGCCGAGCGTGCCCGACAGGCCGTAGTTGTTGCCCAGGACCTGAAGCATGTACAGCGCCAGCTCGTTCCCGGCGCGCTCTCGAGCGTGCATCAGCCCGTTGATCATCACCTCGGGCTTGCCGTTGGTGGGGCCGTTGACGTTCTGGGTCAGCTTGATCGCCCAGATCTGCCGGCCTTCGTAGCTGCTTCCAATCGAGAACTTCTGAGCGATGTTCGGATGCGCGGCGACGACGTTGTTGATGACGGCTTCGTTCTCGGCGTAGGTGTGAAAGTACGCAAAGCCGGCCGGCTCCGCCGCACTGGCGGGTCCCACGGTGACCACGAGCAGGGCAAGCAGACTCAGCACTAATGAGACAGGAAGGCCTACAGAGGCAACACGACGTGCCATTGCGGGAAATGGTGCCTGCCCGCACCGCTGCCGGGTATGCCCCATTCGCAGCAGGAAGCCGTACTAATGGTTGCACCTGGGTTTCAGCCGATAGTTCCGAACCCTGGGAACGGTCGCGCGCAGTCGCCCAACGCCCTAGGTGCGGTCGCGGGCGGCCTGCTTACGCTCGATGACGGCAATGGCGTCCTTGATCCGAGTCAACGTCTCCGGGTCGATCGTCTCGTCATCCGTCTGGGGCACGAGCCGGTCGAGGACATCCGCGATCAGACCGTAGAAGACTGCCGCGTCGGCCACGAAGAACTGCGGCTCGTTGTTGTATCGGACCAGTGTCAAGCGTCCCTGGAGCACTCGCCGGTCGTCGACGTGGGCGACCTGGGTCGAGAAGTTGTGGCCCTGGATTCCGTCGGGGTTGTTAAGGAAGTTGAGCGCGTTGTCGATCGCCAGGCCGAAGCGGGCGCGCCAGGCGACCAGGCGCTCGTGCACTTCAGGTGCGATGCGCACCTCTGCGACCTGGTCGAAGACATCGGGCGTCACCGTCAGCAAGCCGACGAGCGTGGTTCCGGCGCGGGCGCCGAGCATCACCTGGAGGGAGCGCTCGAGGGTGAAAACCTCCGAGTCGAAGCGCGGGCTGGTGATGACGTCGGTCAGCAGGTCCTCGACGTTGTCGAGCATGGTGCCGTCGCCCATCGCGTTGGCGAGGTGGAGGATTTCCTCCTTGAACAGGAACTGTTCTTCGTGATCGAGCATCGTTTAGGAGCGTAGCACCGGCCTCGTAAGGCACGTAGGTCCGCCACTGCCGTTCAAGCCGATCTCGCTCGCCTCGAATAGGTGGACCTCGCAACCCGCGCCCGACAAGGCAGCAGAGATCAGTGGATTGCCGTCAGCGACGACTACGACGCCGGGACGAACGGCAAGGACGTTGCAACCGAGGGTCTCGAACTCCTCTTCCGCCACGGCGATGGTGCGGATGCCGAGGTCACCGAGCAGCTCATAGAGGCCAACTGGAAGGAGATGCGGAAAAACGACCGCGAGGTCATCGGCGACGGGCGAGATGACGCTCAACAGGTGGAGCACTTCTGACGGACCGCGCCACCAGGGCAGGTCGAATGTCTCGACTCTGCCGCCAACGATGTCTCGCAGCTGCTCGATTCCAGCGTTGTTCGTCCGCAGCGACCGCCCGACGCACAGCACATCCGGTCGCAGCCAGAACATGTCCCCGCCCTCGACAGTTCCGGGCGGCTCGATGCGCGCCAACGTCGGAATCCCGGCCGCAAGCGTCCAGCGCTCGAGCGCGGCCTCTTCGCCAAGTCGAGTTTGCTTGCCCGGCCGCAGCGGCACGGCGCCGTCGTCGGTGATCAGGAGCCGGTCGAATACGTAGACGGAGTCTGGCCCGAGCCCGTCGTCGTCGTCGAGAACGAGGACATTGACGCCCAGGGCAGTTAGCAGCTCGGCGAGCGCCGAGTGCTGGCGTTGGGCCAGGTTCAGGTCGACCGGATGCAAGAAACCGTGCGCCGGATCGTCAAAGGCACGTCCAAACGATGGACCCGGTGAGCGCAACATGACCTCGCGCAGCGGCGCGGTCATGGACTGTGCTCCGTACAGGCGGTCGCTCACTTACGTCTGCGGGCCGGCGTTTCCGCCGGCCCGCTCGAAGATCAACGTCTTGCGCGCGATTACGGGTAGAGACCGCGCATTGCCGTCGCATCCGCCACGCGCTGCACCGCGAGCAGGTATGCGGCCATGCGCATGTGGACCTGCTCGCGCAACGCGATCTCAAGGGTCTCCGCGAAGGCCTTCGTCATGATCTCGTGCAGCTTGCCGTTGACCATCACCTCGCTCCAGTGATCGCGG
>JBBQEC010000036.1:0-13848 GCA_038320305.1 Candidatus Limnocylindrales bacterium
AGACATGCTCGCGCGCTACGGCGAGCCGACGTGGTTCAAACTTGGTGATCGTGACCTGGCCACGCACGTCGCGCGCACCAGGATGCTCGGGGAGGGCGCGCGCCTGACCGAGGTCACGGCAACGCTGGCGCGCGCCCTGGGCGTGACGGCGAGCCTGCTGCCGGCAACGGACGATCGCGTTCGGACGCAGATCCGCTGCGCTGACGGCTGGCTCGACTTCCAGGATTACTTCGTGCGCCGCCACCACGCCGATGACGTGCTCGAGCTGCGCTTCAGCGGCATCGAACAGGCAGCGGCCACGGACGACGTGCTGGCGGCAGTCGTAGCGGCCGACTTGATCGTGGTAGCGCCTTCCAATCCATTCCTGAGCGTCGCGCCCATCCTGTCGCTGCCCGGGATCATGGATGCCCTGCGCGCGGCATCGGCGGGCGTCATCGGGATCAGCCCGATCATCGGCCGGGACGCTGTCCGTGGGCCGGCCGCACAGATCATGCGCTCGCTGGGCATCGAGCCAAGCGCGGCCGGAGTCGCGCGTCACTATGCGCAGCAGTGGCCAGGCCTGATGGACGTACTGCTCATCGATGACGTCGACTCGGCCGAGGCGTCTGCCGTCAGCGCGACTGGCATCCGTCCGCACGTGACCGGCACGCTCATCGGAGATGAAAAGGAAAGGCGCCGGCTCGCCCAGGAGATCCTGGAGCTCGCCGGCGCCCTTTGAGCGCTCTCTAAGGGCGCCGCTTAAGGCGTCCGGCCAACCGCAATGGCTGCCAGCTGCTGAAGCTTGGTGATCGTGGCTGCGTCGCTTCCGAGAAGAACGCCAAGTACCTGGATTTGACCGCTCGGCTTCTGCACGTACACGACGGGCTGGCCGAATATCGCCCCGCTCAGCGCCGGGAAGCCCGCGATGGTGGATTGCTGCGCGGTCGTGCCCATGATCGCCTGGGAGCCGCCCAGGTCCGTATCGCTGTTGGCCGTGACGCTTACAGCCGTGAAGTTGGGCAGCAGGAAGGTGCAGTTCGTTGGATCATCCGATTGATCAGTGACCTGTGCACCTAAGATCTGCGAGGCCTCGGCGGATGTCACGAGCGTACACGCCGCCGCACCAGGCGGAAGGCTGAAGCCCGGAATGTTGATCGCCGGCAGTGTGAACCCAGGCACGTTGATCGCGGGGATCGTGGCACCGGGTACGTTGATCGGCGGAATGCTCGGCAGGTTGATGCTCGTGCACGCCCCCGCCAAAAGTAGCGTGGCAACACCTGCCACCAGGATCCTTCTTAACGCGATCATTGAACCTCCTCTATAGCGCGGTGTTATAGCACCGACGCCTTACCATCGCGTTCGTGAGCCGGCAACCGATCGCCCATCTGTCGGACATTCATGTCGTGCTCCCGATCCGCTCACGTGACGCCGCCAAAACACGGCTTGGTCTGGCTCTGGACCCCGAGGAGCGCGATGTACTCGTGCTCGGGATGTTTGACAACACGCTACGCGTGCTCGCCGGCTGGCCATCGTGCCGCCTTGTTCATGTTGTCACGTCTGATGCCTCCATCGCAGCCGTTGTTGCACGTGGCGCTGGATCGGTGGTGCCTGTGAGCGATCCGGGCACGGGCCTGAACGATGCGTTGCGGGCCGGCCGCGACGCCGCCGTCGCGGCCGGCGCAACTGCCGTGCTGATGCTGCCCGCGGATCTGCCACTGCTCGCAAGCTCATCCTTGGATCGGATGCTCGACGCCGCCGACGCCACGCTCGCAGCAGGCAACGGCCGACCGGTTGTAGTCATCGCACCGGCCGATGCACGCACCGGCACGAATGCGCTGCTGCTGGCGCCGCCGCGGATCATCGAGCCGCATTTCGGGCCCGAGAGCTTCGAGGCGCATCTGCGTGCGGCGGCCAAAGCGGACGCCAGCGTCCAGGTCATCAACGATGTGCTCCTCGGCTTCGATCTCGACACGCCCGACGATCTCGAGCGCCTCGATCTCGCACGGAGGCTGGAGCTCGAGGCCATCGGCGACGAGATCGAGGACGAGATCGTCTTCGCCGCTGCCCCCTGACCCTCGATCCTAGCCTCCTAGAAACCCATGCCCACCATCACTGCTGTCCCACTCCCGCCGCTGCCAGAGATTCAGCCCGGCGACGATCTCCCCGTTCTGATCGCGGAGGCGTGGCGTGAGCTCGCGGACGGCGATGCGGCTCTCGCGCCACGCGCCACAGACGTGCTCGTGGTAACCCAGAAGATCGTGTCGAAGGCCGAGGGATGCTTGGTCGATCTGACAACGATCGAAGCGCGGCCAGAAGCTATTGAATACGCGGCGGCGTGGGATCGCGACGCGCGCCAGGTCGAGGTTGTGCTGCGCGAATCTGCCGAGATCGTGCGCATGAAGAATGGTCTCATCATCAGCCGCACCAAGCACGGCTTCGTGTGCGCCAACGCCGGCGTAGATGCCTCGAACACTGGGCGCGGTAATTGGGTCACGCTGCTGCCCGATGATCCGGACCGCTCTGCGCGCGAGATCCGCCACCGACTTTCCGCCCTGCTGGAAATGTCAATCGAGCAGACACCAGCGATCATCGTGTCCGATTCATTCGGACGGCCGTGGCGCTTCGGCATCGTCGACGTGGCCCTTGGCGTTGCGGGCATCGAGCCACTCGTCGACCTGCGCGGTAACCCGGACGCGGACGGGCGCGTGATGCATTCGACCGTCGTGGCCCTGGCCGATGAGATCTGCTCGGCCGCGGAGCTTGCCGCCGGCAAGACGAGTGGGCAGCCCGTCGTGCTGGTTCGGGGCGTCGAATTCAGCACCCGCGCAGGGTCGGAGCCGTCAGTCGTCCGCGACGTGGTCATGCCCGACGAGATGGATCTCTTCAAGTAGTCGCGTAGCATCGGCTGACTGTGAAAGTCGGACTTCAGATCTCATCGTTCACCTGGCCCGGCGGCGATGCCGACATCGGCGAGACGCTGGCGCGCATCTGCCGCGCCGCCGACGACGCCGGCTTCGACTCGATCTGGGTCATGGATCACCTGTTCCAGATCCGCAGCGTGGGCGAGGTCGAGGAGCCCATGCTCGAAGGCATGACCGCCCTCGGCTTCATGGCGGCGTACACAAAGCGCGCTCGCCTTGGGCTGATGGTCGGTGCCGTGCCGTACCGCGAGCCCGGCCTGTGGATCAAGGCAACGACCACTCTTGACGTGCTCAGCGGCGGAAGGGCATGGCTCGGCATCGGCGCTGCTTGGAACGTCGAAGAGGCGCACTCGCTGGGCATCCCCTTCCCTGACCTGCCCGACCGCTTCCGCCTCCTCGACGACACGCTCAGGATGGCCCGCCAGGCGTGGCACGGCGAGCGCGACAGTGGCCCGTTCGAGGGCCGCGTCGTCAAGGCCGAACGCGTCATGCTCAGCCCTCAGCAACTGTCCCGGCCGCACATCCCGATACTCGTGGGTGGCGGAGGCGAGCGCACGACTCTGCGCCTTGTTGCGCGCTATGCCGACGCGTGCAACGTGTTCGGCGCACCGGACATGCTGCGCCACAAGTTTGACGTGCTTCATCGGCATTGCGACGCGGTTGGCCGCGACTACGACGCGATCGAGAAGACCAACCTGTCGAGCGTGTCGATCACACCCGATGGTCGCCAGGGCTCGTTGACGCCGGCCAAGCTCATCGACCGCCTCAGTGGCTGGGCCGAGGCCGGGTCGCACCAGACGATCTTTTCGATCCGCGGCGTGAGCGACATCTCCAAGATCGAGCTCATCGGTCGCGACGTCATCCCACAGATCCGAGCGCTGGGACAGCAAAGCCCTCTCTGGCGCCCACCGGAATAGATAGCGTCACGATGGCACCTCCACCGGTACGGTTCGCGGCCTGAACAGCGCCGCCGTGCACGCGTGCGGCGTTGGCGACCAAAGCCAGGCCCAGGCCCGAACCGGCGGCAATGGCGAGCGATCCCCGGCGAAACGGGCTGAACAGCTCGACTGGGTCTTCGGGGCCGAAACCCGGGCCGCGATCGAGCACGGATAGCGAAAGCAGGGCCTCGCGACCCTGCCCGATCACGTCCGCGTTGAACTCCACCTGCGGCGCTGCGAGGGAATGGACGATCGCATTGGACAGCATGTTCACGAGCGCTTGCTCGATTCGGGTGCGGTCGACCAACACAACCACGTTGGGGGCATGAACGGTGACGGAAGCTGCCCACTGGGCCACTAGCGGTTCGACCGCCCGCAGCGCCGACGACGCAAGATCGCTGACAGATACTGGGGTGCGTGCAACCGGCCGGGCCTCGTCGCCCACTTTGGCAAGCTCGAGCAATCCAGCCGTGAGGCTGCCCAGCCTGACTGCGTCAACCCGCGCCTCGCGGATCGCGGCGCGGTACTCGGCCACACTCGTGTTGTCGCCGTCAGCGACGTCGAGCTCGGCCCGGAGCGCCGCCAGGGGGGTGCGCAGCTCGTGCGAGGCGAGCGCCACGAAGAGCCTCTGCCGTGCGACCGAATCGCTGATGCGGTCAAGCATCCTGTTCAATGTCGCGGCGAGCCGACCCACTTCGTCCGTCGTCCTGGGCACAGCAAGACGGCGATCGAGGTCGTCCGGCCGAAGGTCGTCGGCGTCCGTGATGAGGCGCTCGATCGGACGCAGTGCTCGCCCGGCCAGCAGCCATGCCAGGAAGAGCGACGCAGCGCCGACAAGGCCGCCCACACCGACAATGATCCGCGCCAGCGCGGCCTGGGCTGCCTCCACCCGCGCAAGGTCGGCCCCCGTGACGACGTACGTTCCGTCAGGTGCACGGTCGACGCGGGTCAGGTAGCGATGGCCGTCGGCGACCATCGAGCCGGCCGTCAGCGGCACGGCAGCGGGGGCGCCGACACTAGCGTCGATCGGTTGACCGTGCTGATCAGCCAGTACGACCCAGGTAGCTACATTCGGATCGTCGGACTCCTGGAGGCCGGACTGGCCCTGGTTCTCTAGTGATGCAAGCACTGCATCAGAGCGTGTCTGGAGCGCACTCTGGAGCGTGCTCAGCAAGGCGTCGCTCATCTGCCACCAGACGAGGCCCCCAACGACGGCGATCGTCGTCGCGATGCCGATGGCGTAGCCAAGGACGAGCCGAGTGCGGATGGTCATTGTGCTTCGGCCAGGGCGCGCTGGTCCGGGGGGCGAAGTACGTAGCCGATGCCACGAACGGTGCTGATCGTCGGCGCTCCAGGCAGGTCGCGCAGGAGCCGGCGCAGGCCGCCAATGTAGACGTCGACGATACGTGGGTCACCCTCGAAGGCCCAGTCCCAGAGCTCGTCGAGGATCATGGCGCGCGTCAGCACCTGGTCGGGCCGTTTCGCGAGAAGCTCGAGCATTGCGAACTGGCGCGCGGTGAGCGGAAGGTCGGTGTGCCCGACCGTTGCGCGGTGCGCCCCGGCGTCGACGGTCAGCGTGCCGATCTCTAACTTGGTCGGTCGCTCGCTCGGTCCGCGGCGAGCCAGAGCCCGCAGTCGGGCTTCGAGCTCGGCGAACGCGAATGGCTTGACCAGATAGTCGTCCGCACCCACATCCAGGCCGCGGACCCGGTCGGCCACGGCGTCGCGCGCAGTCAGCATCAGCACCGGCGTCCAGTCGCCCTCAGCGCGCAGCGTCCGGCACAGGTCGAATCCGTCGCCATCGGGGAGCATCACGTCGAGGACGTAGACCGCGTGGCTCGACTCCGCCGCACTCCAGCGCGCGTCATCAACGGTGGTCACGACGTCGACGATGTGGCCCAGGCGGCGCAATCCGCGGCCGATCACGGCTGTCAGGCGAGTGTCGTCTTCGACGATAAGGAGCTTCACGCGCGCAGGTTCTGTGAGTTGCATGAAGCGCACGTGAATCTCGGCGGATTCTCGGCGTCCGTCAGATCGCGAGATTTACCAACCCTTCACAGCCGGGGCGCGAAGGTAGCCGCGAGATGCCGGGAGATGCCCAGTACGGACCAAACAGGAGATGAGCATGAAGATCTCGAGGTCACGCCTCGCAGCCATCGGCGCCGCAGGGCTGATGATCGTCGGCGGTGCCAACGCCGCACTCGCCCGAAACCCGCAGGCCAGTGCGCATCTGGCCCAGAATGCCGTCGAAGATCCGGCCACCGGACCCGATACGGACAACGTCCAGCAGGGCGATCAGAGCGGCCCCGATTCGGCCAAGGCTGCTGACAATCAGGCGCAGGCTGCCGCCGGGGCGAAGGCCAGTGCGCGTCGGGCCCAGAATGCCGTCGAGGATCCGGCCACCGGACCCGATACGGACAACGTCCAGCAGGGCGATCAGAGCGGCCCCGATTCGGCCAAGGCCCTCTCGGCGAGCAAGGTCAACAAGTCCGCGGCGACCGGGTCGGATAACGAATCCGGGTCTTCGACCGAGTCAGAGTCGTCGGCGGAGTCCGACGGCCCTGATGGGCATGCCGACCCAAATGGCCAGAACGTCGATCATCAGTTCGAGGGCGTCGAGTAACCCTCCCTCGACCGTCGCTGACGGCCGGCAGCGCATTCGCGCTGCCGGCCGTTTGCCGACTCGTCGGAGCACCTCCAACATCCGCATCCAGCTCGTAGGGGACGAATACCCCCCGGGGGTATACGAGGCTGATACGATGAAGCCGTGGATGTGACCAAACTCGGGTTCCCGAGCATCTCGATTGTCGACGACGGCGCACCCGCCGCTCAAACCGACGAACGCCTGAAGGTGCCTGTCAAATCCAGTGGCAACGGGACGGAGCATGAAGGCGGCACCAATCACACCAAGGTGATCATCATTGGCTCCGGTCCGGCCGGGCTGACCGCGGCGATCTACGCCGCGCGGGCCAACCTTGAGCCGATCGTCATCGGTGGCTACGCCCCTGGCGGACAGCTCATGATCACGAGCGACGTCGAGAACTTTCCCGGTTTTCCGGAGGGCATCCAGGGCCCTGAGCTGATGCAGAAGTTCCGCGAGCAGGCCGAGCGTTTCGGAACTCGGTTCGTCGACGTTGACATCGAATCCGTCGATTTTTCGGCTCGGCCGTTCCGAGTGTGGGCGGACCAGGTCGAGTACATCGCGGAGTCGGTGATCGTCGCCACGGGCGCCTCAGCGCTGTGGCTGGGGCTCGATAACGAGACGCGTCTGCGCGGCCGCGGCGTGTCCGCGTGCGCGACCTGCGACGGCTTCTTCTTCCGCGGCAAGAAGGTCGCCGTCGTCGGCGGCGGGGACACGGCCCTCGAAGAGGCGACCTTCCTGACGCGCTTCGCCAGCCAGGTCGTGCTGCTTCATCGGCGCGACAGATTCCGCGGCAGCAAGATCATGCAGGATCGAGCTTTGGAGCATCCAAAGATCGACGTGCGCTGGAACACGGAGGTCGCCGACGTGCTCGGCCAGGACAGGGTCGAGGGACTGCGTCTGCGCGACACGGTCAACGGCGCGGAGCTCGAGGAGCCGATCGACGGACTGTTCGTGGCAATCGGCTACAAGCCCAACACGGACGTCTTCCGCGATTGGCTCGACGTCGACGACAAGGGCTATCTGGTGGTCACCGACGAGACGCACACCAAGATCGACGGCGTGTTCATCGCCGGCGACGTTCACGACCATCGATACCGCCAGGCGGTTACCGCCGCAGCCGACGGCTGCAAGGCGGCCATCGACGCCGAGCGCTGGCTCGAATCTCAGGGCATCGCCGAGACATCGACCGCCACCGCCTGGTAGCAGGCGCCGTGAGCGCCAGTCGATCGACTGAGAACCGCTCAGCGGCTCAACGGTCCGGTGGACTTCAGTGAATCGCCGTGAATGGCCTAATTGGCGGAGATCTGACCCGCCTGATGCTACTAATGTCTGCGGAAGCGCCGCAAAAGCCCGATTTGGTGCCGACGACCGCGGTCCGCCGGACGGTTGAACCGCTCAGCGGAACATGAGCACCTACAGCCGGGCCGTTGAACCGCTCAGCGGCTCATGAGCACTCACAGCCGGGCCTTTGAACCTCAGTCGGTGTAGCCGAGGCGCCTCATTGAGCTGCCGAGGAAGAAGCGCAGCCAGCGGTTTGAGATCCCGCCGATCTGGTCGCGCCAGCGGTCGGCGGCGCCGGCGTCGAGGCCTTCCTCGCCCCATTTGAAGCCACGGGCCATGACCTTGACGTTCGTCGGGTCTGGTGGGGCCTCGACGCCGAGAAACGCAAACAGCCCGCCAAGGGTCTCGTCGGGCGTCTTGACCACGTCCTCGAAGCGCACACGCCGATACCGATCGGGGTATTTCCTGGCATAGGCCGGATCCTTTCGCGCAGCGCCGCGCCAGACCCACGTCGTCTGCATCAGGATCGTTGCCGAAAGCAGGCCCGGCACCTTGGCGATCCACGAGTACGGCTTGCGCAGCTTGCCTCGCCGGCGGCGTAAGTCCGAGACGAAGACGGCGCGGGGGTCGCGGATCATGTGCACGACGCGGCCGTTGGGAAACCACTCGAGAAGCGTGTCGACATAGGCCAGGTGGGCGGGCGTCTTCTCGCCCATGATCGGCCGGCCCTGCTTGTCGGCGTAGGCGCGCAGAAATGCCGCCCACATGCCGCGCTCGGTCCTGTCAGTGGCCAGCAGGCGCTCGGTCATGTCGGCCTGGGAGACATTGCCCACCAGCCAGCGCCAGAAAGGGCTTACCTCGCGCCAATGCGATTGCCGCTGGAACTCGCCCGAATAGATCAGCTCGGCGACCTTGCGTACCACGTCGTCGCCGTGCAAGTCGCCCAGGCGTCGGAAGTAGTAGCGCGCCCCTTCGTTCTCACGCAGGTGGCCGACAAAATGGTTCTCGCGGGCGATGGCGATGCGCGGCGATCGTTCGAGAATCGTCCGCATCAGCGTCGTGCCACTGCGACTGGCGCCCACTATGAAGATCGCATCCGGCTCTGTGGGGAGTGCCGGAGGCACGGGCGGCCACTCATCGAGCGGGCGCTCGACCACGGTCTCAGCGCCCGTCGCTACCATGCGCAATCAGTCGCGTTCGACGCGAAGGCAAAAGCAATCGACAACAATCTGACTCCAGGGGTGGAGATCGGCTCGAGCCTGCGCGAGCCACGAGAGAGGAGCGGCCATTCTATTGGCTCTACTGACGCTGCTGCGCCGTAACGAGGTCAGGCTCTTCCTGACCAGCTTCGCGATCCTGTTCGTAGAGCTGCTGCTCATCCGGTGGATTCCCTCGAACGTCAAATACATCGGCTTCTTCAGCAACTTCCTGCTGATCGCCTCGTTCCTGGGCATCGGCTTGGGCATTCTCATCGGTCGCAAGGGTTTCAACCCGCGTCTGTCGCCTTTCGCGCTGCTCCTCGCCGTGATCGTGGCGTTTATCTTCAACATGCAGCTCAACGTCCAGATCAAGTCGGACAGCGAGCTCTTCTTTGGCCTCGCCGAAAATAGCGCCGCGGACCAGAACTTCCTGATCCTGCCACTGGTCGTGTTCCTCGTCGCAGCCCTCATGGCGACCCTCGCCCTGCCTCTTGGGCCGCTGCTCAAGAGCATGCCGCCGCTCAAGGCATATGCGATCGACATCATCGGCTCCTTGGTGGGCATTGCCAGCTTCACCCTCCTTTCGGCGCTCGGCACCAATCCCGCCGTCTGGTTCACGGTCGTCGTCGTTCTCGTCCTGGCACTCGAGTTTGGTCGCAGGCTGTCGCTCTTCACAGTGGGCAACGCGCTGGCGCTCGGGGCCGTGCTTCTGCTTGTCTTCCAGCAAACATGGACGCACTCGACGGACATCTGGTCGCCGTACTACCGGATCAATGAGTTCAAGGCGCAGAGCGGCCTGGTCCACATCACCGTTGATGGCATTCCGCACCAGGCACTCCACCCCCTGGGTGAGCCCGGGCTGGAGGAGTTTTACTACCAGGTCTACCGCTGGTTCCCGGGTAGGACTTATCCCAACGTGCTCATCGTTGGTGCCGGCAGCGGCTCTGACGTCGCAATTGCCGAGCAGCAGGGCGCGGGACAGATCGACGCGGTCGAGATCGATCCCGAGCTGCTCAACATAGGCCGGACTCAGCACCCGAATCAGCCGTACGCCGATCCACGTGTGACCGCTTACAACAACGACGGTCGCGCCTTCCTGCGCACCACGGACAAGAAGTACGACCTGATCGTCTTTGCCCTGCCCGACTCACTGACGCTCGTCAGCCAGCAGTCCTCCGTCCGGCTCGAGTCGTTCCTTTTCACTGAACAGGCAATTCAGTCGGTCAAGGACCCTCTGAGCGACAACGGAATTTTCGTGCTTTACAACTACTACCGCGACGACTGGCTGGTCAGCAAGCTGGCCACGATGCTCCAGGACTCGTTCGGAACCGCGCCGCTGGTCAACATCTACGGCAACCACAAGGCGGCGCTCGCGGACGGACCACTGGTTGCCAGCCTGGTCAACGGCGTGCCGCCCGGAGACACCACGACACCGATTCCTGACGTGGGCTCCCCGACACCCAAGCCAGCCACTGACGACTGGCCGTTCCTGTACCTGCGCACGCCTTTCGTCGCCGATTACTACCTCGTCGCCCTGGCGCTCGTGCTCATCGGGGCGTTGATCGCGATTGCCCTTGCCGCGCGCTTCACGGGCACCACGATCCGCAAGTTCAGCCCGCACTTCTTCGTCCTGGGCGTCGCCTTCCTGTTGCTCAACACGCGCAGCATCACCAGCTTCAGCCTGCTCTTTGGCACGACCTGGATCGTCAACTCGTTGGCGTTCTTCGGGATTCTGTGTTCCGTGCTCTTAGCGATCTTCATCAACTACAAGTTCCCGATACGAAGACCCACGCTCTTCTACATCCTCCTCTTCGTGACGATCGGCGTGTCATACCTGCTGCCGCCCGAATCCCTGCTATTCGAGCCTGCGTGGCTGCGCTATCTCGTCGCGGCTGCCCTGGCCTTCGCCCCGATCTTCTTCGCCAACCTGGTCTTCAGCTACTCATTCCGAGAGACGAACTCAGCGGACATGGCCTTTGCTTCGAACCTGCTCGGAGCGGTTTTCGGCGGTGCGCTCGAGTACCTGGCTCTCGTCACGGGCTACCAGGCACTGCTCATAGTCGTCGCCGGCCTGTACGCACTGGCCTGGCTGTTCGCAACTCGGCTGCGTCTGGGCGCCGACAAGGAGTTGGCGCTTGATAGCGACCGTTCACCCGAACCGTCCTTGGGCAACGCGCCCGACGGGCTGCCCGAACCCGCGGGCTAGGGAGACTGTAGCCGAGTAGTCCCCCGATCTGACGGTCCGGGAGCTGACCGTCAGATCTATCACGATGCTGCCCGTGCTAGGGTCGAGGCAACGATGGCGGGTGGGGTCTAGGTGAGTTTCGGGGCGCGGCGCGGGATGTCGCGCATGCTTGACAGCGCCGGACGCGACTCCCCGCCGCTGTCGCCCGCGATGCGCGCCAAAACCGTCCGGCGCATCTTCGGATTCTTCAGGCCGTATCGGCTCGCCGTCTCGATAGTCCTTTCGACGATCGTCGTCACCAGCCTGCTGGGCCTGGTCAACCCGTACCTGCTCAAGTTGATCATCGACGTGGCGCTTCCGCAGCAGAATTTCCAGCTGCTGACGTACTACGTGATGCTGATGATCGTCGTGCCGATCATCTCCGGCCTGATCGGCGTTGGCCAGACGTATCTCAACAACACCGTCGGTCAGCGCGTCATGCAGGATCTGCGCAACGCCCTGTACCTGCATCTGCAGCGCATGCCGCTGCGCTTCTTCACCGAGACGCGCACGGGCGAGATCCAGAGCCGGCTGTCGAATGACGTCGGCGGCATCCAGTCCGTCGTCACCGACACTGCGTCGAGCACCTTCGCCAACCTGGTCACGGTCATCTCGACTGTCGCGGCGATGATCTTCATCGACTGGCGCCTGACCGCGCTGTCCCTTGCGACGCTGCCGCTGTTCATGTGGCTGACCTACCGCGTGGGCAAGGTCAGGCGCAAGCTCGCCGGCCAGACACAGGCAAGCCTGGCCGACATAACCGCCATCACCGAGGAAACGGTCAGCGTCAGCGGCATCCTGTTGACCAAGACGTTCGGGCAGCAACAGGCGGCCATCGACCGCTATCGCGTTGCCAATGCCAAGCTCGCGGCGCTCCAGATCCGCCAGTCGATGGTCGGCCGCTGGTTCTTCATGATCGTTGGCACGGTCTTCTCGATCACCCCGGCACTCGTCTACTGGCTGGCGGGCTACTTGTCCATCAGCGGCGCGCCCTCCGCGCCGACAATCGGTGACATCGTCGCCTTCACGACCCTCCAGTCACGCCTCTTCTTTCCCCTCGGCCAGCTGCTCAACGTCCAGGTCGAGGTTCAGGGAGCGCTGGCCCTCTTCGACCGCATCTTCGAGTACCTCGACCTGCCGGTGGAGATCGACGATCAGCCGGACGCCGTCGTCCTATCACCCGCAACTGTCCGCGGACACATCCGCTTCCGACACGTCTTCTTCCGGTATCGCCGCGTCCCACGCCCGACTGCCAGCCCAGCCGATTCCAATGGAAAGGACTCCAAGGCGTCCGAACAAGTCGTCGCAACCGAGCCGATCGTCGGTGAGGTGCCGATTAGCCCGCTCAACCGCGAGGCTGAGGGGCTGCCGACCGCGGAGCGCCTGCCTTTCGGGTTGATAGATGCCGATTTCGAGGCCAAGCCCGGCCAGCTCGTGGCGCTCGTCGGGCCATCAGGCTCGGGCAAGACGACGACGACGTATCTGTTGCCGCGGCTGTACGACGTCGACGAGGGAGCCGTTGAGATCGACGGCAACGACGTGCGTGCGGTCACCCTGGCATCACTCGGCGAGGTCATCGGCTTCGTTACCCAGGAGACTTTCCTGTTCCACGCCTCGGTGCGCGACAACTTGCGTTACGCGAAGCCGGAAGCGACCGATGCAGAACTGATCGAAGCGGCGCGTATCGCGGCCATCCACGACCGCATCGCGGACCTGCCCGACGGCTACGACACGATCGTGGGCGAGCGCGGCTACAAGCTATCGGGTGGCGAGAAGCAACGGATCGCGCTCGCCCGCGTGATGCTCAAGGACCCACGCATCCTCGTTCTCGACGAGGCGACATCCGCGCTCGACACCGTCTCAGAGCGGCTCATCCAGGCCGCGATCGAGCGCGTTCAGCAGGGCCGAACAACGATCGCCATCGCTCACCGACTCTCGACGATCCTGCGTGCGGATCTGATCGTCGTATTCGAGAACGGCCGCATCATCGAGCGCGGCCATCACGATGAGCTGCTCGCCCACGGCGGCCTTTACGCGCGGCTGTATCGCGAGCAGTTCCTGGCCGCAACAGAGGCAGAGGCCGCCGCAGCGGT
Source organism: Candidatus Limnocylindrales bacterium (assembly GCA_038320305.1). GTDB lineage: Bacteria > Chloroflexota > Limnocylindria > Limnocylindrales > CSP1-4 > JALYGJ01. The sequence continues at coordinate 13,280 of JBBQEC010000036.1, forward strand.
CTAGCCGAGGCCAGTGTTCGGGGCAGAGCCGGCGAGTTGCGAGCGTAATTGGCGAGGCGGCTCAGCGCGGCTTCGAGATGACGGTGCTGCAGCCGTAGTTAGCTGCAATTCCTTCGTTTCCGACGACCTAGGACGCGGGCAGCGGCCTCTCGGCGTGACCGATGTAGCGCACGTCCGGCCTGATCAGGCGATTGTCTGCGGCCTGCTCGAGGACGTGCGCCGTCCAGCCGGCGTGGCGGGCAAGCGAGAACGTCGCGGGAAAGAGGTCGGGAGTGAGCCCTACGCCCATCAGCACGGGCGCCGCGTAGTACTCGACGTTCGTCTTGATGGCACGGTCGGGATGCTTCTCGGCCAGGACGCGCAGGGCGACGTCCTCGACATCGATGGCCTTCTGGAGCCAGTCTGGGCGGCTTGGCAGATCCTCGGCGACCTTGCGCAGCGCGGCAGCCCGAGGGTCATAGGCGCGATACACGCGATGGCCAAAGCCCATCAGGCGGTCGCCACGGGCGAGCGTCTCGCGTACCCATTGCTCGGCGTGGGCAGCGTCCTCAACCTGCGCAAGCTGGTCG
>JBBQEC010000037.1:0-13775 GCA_038320305.1 Candidatus Limnocylindrales bacterium
GGCGGAGGCGATTGCGCTCGGCCACGACGTGGGCCACTCCGCCTTCGGCCACACCGGCGAAGAGGCACTCTCGCCCTACTTCCAGGAGCGCGGCTGGCACCACGCTGCACAGAGCGTGCGCATCTTCGAGACACTCGAAAATCTGAATCTGACCTGGGAGGTGCGTGACGGCATCCGCGCCCACAGCTGGAAGATCGTGCCTCCGCCGGCGACGCCGGAAGCGATGACGGTGCGCTTCGGGGACCGCATCGCGTACCTGACCCATGACGCTCTCGACGCGCTGCGCGCCGGCGTGCTCGAGCCGAGCGACTTCCCGGAGCGCGCCCTGGACCGCTTCGGGCCGCCTGGCCGCGCGTGGATCGAGCAGATGATCAACGCGGTAATCAGTGAAAGCCTGCGCACGGGCAGCGTTCGGATGGACGCGGCCACGCTCGAGGTCATGATCGAGCTGCGCACCTTCATGTTCGATCGGGTCTACCTGTCACCGACTCAGCGCGTTCACACCGACTATGCCGTTGGAGTCCTGCGCCGGCTGGTCGATCACCACCTCGACAACCCGGACGAGATTCCCGACTCATACCGAGACTCCGACGCCGACCTGACGACCCAGGTCGTCGACTACGTCGCCGGCATGACCGATCGCTACGCGCTGCAGGTGCACGACCGCCTGTACGGCCTCAACGAGTAGATCGGTGACCATCCTGCCGGCGATCGTCAGGCAGCGTTCAACGCCGCGACTCATTGCCATCGGCCTGTACGTCTTCGCGTTCGTCGCGGTTGGTGCGACGGCGCCGTACATGCCTGTCTATTTCGAGTCGATCGGCCTGCCTCTCGACGCGATCGGACTGGTTGCCGCGCTCGCGGCCCTATGCAGCTTGATCGCGGCGCCGGCCTGGGGAGTTCTCGCGGATCAGGCTCTTGGCGCTCGTGCTGCGCTCGTCATCGCCGCGATCATCGCGGCGATCTGCGCGCTGGGAGTCGCGCTGGCTGACACGGCCGTCGTGGCGGTCCTGATCTGGATCACCTATTGGCTGGCGTTCGCCGGTATCGCTCCGGTGCTCGACGCATTCGCGCTCGACCAGGTCGGTAATCACGGCTATTCGCGATTGCGCGTGTGGGGGTCCGCGTCCTTTGTCGTCGCAGCCGTCGTTGTCGGGGTACTCATCGAACAGACGCAGATCCGCTCCCTTTTCGTCGTGCTCATCTTCAGCCTCCTCGCGGCGACCGTCCTCGCCGCTCTGTTGCCGGCGCGGACAAAAGTCAGGTCCGCGAGCACGGAGCGTCGACTGTCGGGATTGCGTGTCGTGCTGCGAACACCCGTGCTTATGGCTTTCGTCGGTGCGGCGCTCGTGGTGTTCAGCGCCTCGACCATGATCAATGGCTTCTACTCGATCTATCTCGTGTCGCTCAACGCGCCGACCGCACTCGTCGGCAGTGCCTGGGCGCTCGGGGCGATCGTCGAGGTACCCCTGATGGTCGCCTTTCCGTTGCTGTCGGCCAGGTTCGGTGTGAGTCGCCTGCTCGTCGTCGGTGCCGTGTGTCTGCTTCTTCGTGCCCTTGTCGTCGTCGTCGCCACGGACCCGCTGATCGTCGTTGCGGCCATGGCGCTGCATGGCGCAGGCTTCGCTTTGATGCTGGTGGGCGGCGTGACCTATGTCGCGGCCCGTGCCTCACACGGCAGCGCGGCGACGGCCCAGGGAGTGCTGGCGGGCGTCGTTTTCGGTCTGGCGCAGGCAATCGGTCCGGGCATCGCCGGCGTGATCGCGGGTGCCACGAGCATCCAGGCCATGTTCGGTGTCGCGGCCGTGGCCAGTGCGCTGGGTGTCGCGGCTGTCGCGCTCGCGGTTGGCTGGTACTCGCGTCGGCCCGCGCCGGAGCTCACAGCAACTTGACGAACCTGTAGCGGCGCTCTTCGAAACCCAGCCGGCGATAGAACTCGTGCGCCCGTTCCCTGTTCTCCGCAGAGGTGACCTCGATCGCGCTGCAGCCAGCGGCGCGGCAGATCTCCTCGGCTCTGGCCAGCAGTGCCGCGCCCACGCCGCGTGAGCGTTCGCCGTCCTTGACCACGACCGAGGCAAGCCGCCCGAATGGCTCGTCGCGACTGATCGTGTGGCGGACGATGACCGTGGCCATGCCGATCACCTCACCCTCGCTCTCGGCAATGAAGGTCGTCTGCCCACCTTCGGCGTCCATGGCCGTCAGGCGGCCTGGAACCGCTTCGGGAGCAGTCGGGTAGCCGAGCTCGCCGAGCAGTGTCGAGATCACTTCCTCGTCGCCGTCGAGCGGCTCGCGTATCGTCATGCTCATACGACAAATCTACGGCACTTTGGCTGACTGCCGCCGCGGACAGGCCGCCTCGGCCACTCGGAATAAACTCAGCACGATGGCCGATACGAGCGAGATCGCCGCTGATCTGCGGCCGGTGCAGGCACAGGACTACCGCGAGGTTCTGGCGCGCTTCGCGACCGGCGTTACGGTCGTAACGACGCTCGAGCAGACCGACGACGGGTCGCAACCGTGGGGGACGACGGTCAACTCGTTCACGGGCATCTCGCTCGACCCGCCGCTGGTCATGGTCGCCATCGGCCGCGAGCGTTCCATTCATCCGATCATCGAGCGCACCGGCCGCTTCGGGGTCAACGTCCTCGCTGAGGGCTCCGAACAGATCTCCGACTGTTTCGCCGGCGCGCCGTCGGCACTTCCACGGTCTGCTTTCTGCAACGCCGACTTCTCGCTCGGGCGCGTCGGCTTGCCGGTCCTCGATCAGGCGATCGCCTATGTGTCCTGCGACGTCGAGCGAGTTATTGAGGCCGGCGACCACACGATCTACCTGGGTCGTGTCATCGAGACGGCCTGCCGCGACGAAGTGGGCTGGCCGCTGCTCTACTTCCGGCGCCGCTACCTCGCGATTGAACGTGCCGCCACCGCGGACCTGCGCGGCAAGCCCGACAAGCTGAGATAAGCGTGCCGCACGTCCGCGCCAATGGCATCGACATCCACTACACGGTCGAGGGAGCAGGTCCTCCGGTCGTGATGCTCCACGGCGCAACTTCGGCCGCGGCGGAGGACTGGGCCGCTCAGCGGCCGCTGTTTCGCAAGGCGTTCCGCATCTATCTCGTCGACGCCCGCGGCCATGGCGGCACGAAATGGGACGTCCGCGATGGCTTCGACGTGGACATGCTCGTCGACGACGTGCGCGCCTTTGCCGACGAGCTGAACCTCGAAACCTTTCACATCGTGGGCTTCAGCATGGGCGCGATGACGTCACTGACGTTCGCGACGCGCTACCCGGAACGGCTGCGGACCGCGATCATAAGTGGCATTGACATCGACCGAGAGCCGCGCTCGAGCGTTGCGCGACGACTCATGGACCCTGAGCGGATCGAGCGCGAGGAGCCGGCCTGGGCCGCGCAGCTCGAACGTCGCCACGGCCCTGTTCAGGGCGAGGGGGCCTGGAAGCTGCTCCTGCCGGCAATCGTTGCTGACGTTGCCACTGCGCCGTTGATCACTTACGAGGAACTGCGCCGAATACGACTGCCCGTCCTGCTCGTCTACGGGGATCGCGACGTCTTCGTGCCCCCTGATCATGCCGTGACAATCTATAGGCAGCTGCCCGACGCACGCCTGATGATCGCGCCAAATAGCCCGCACACGGTCATGGTCAACCAGCCCGCACTCTTCAACCAGGCCGTCGCGAACTTCTACCGATCGACCGAGGAGGTCGCCCGACGACGCGCCGAGACGCACGGCAAGGGCCTTGTCGATACGGTCGCGCACGGCGATGGCGCCTCGCTCTACGAGCCCAGTGCCGTCTCGGTTGCCGAGTCGGCCGTGGGCGGCGACCCTTTCAGCGAGTGGTAGGGAGGAGTTAGCAAATGGCCGCGACCCTTATGTCTTTGTTCAAGCGACCGGAAGGTGGCGACGAGGCCCTCGCGCAGTTCTGGAAGCGCTATCGCGACGAGCACATGCCATTGATTGAAATGGTGCCGGGGCTGCGCGGAACGAAGGTCTGGACTGTGCCCCGGCATTTCGCCGGCGAGGACTACATCGCGATGTGCGAGATGTATTTCGACGACCAGGCGGCGATTGACGTGGCCATGGCCAGCGACGAGATGCGTGCCGCCGGTAAGAACCTGCGCGACGTGGCTCCAGGGCTGCTCACGCTCGTGGCGCTCGAGCAGTCGTAGTCGCCATGACCGTCCACTACGACGTCATGGGCGGCGTCGCCACCGTTCGACTCGATCGGCCGGAGGTTTTCAACGCCCTCAATCGTGAAACGCTGGTCGGTTTACGCGACGCGTTCGTGAAGGCATCTGCCGACCACGGTGTCGGCGTCGTCGTTCTGACCGGCACCGGTGAGCGCGCATTTTCGACCGGCGCGGACCTCGATGAACAGCAGCAATTCCTCGAGCATCCCAATGACTATTGGGACTGGATGAGTCGCTTCATCGAGGCGATCGAGTCGATCAAGGACTGTGCCAAGCCAGTCGTCGCGCGACTGAATGGCATGGTCGTCGGTGGTGGCAACGAGCTCAACATTGCCTGCGATCTGGCCATAGCGGCGGACGATGTCGTGTTCCGTCATGTCGGGCCGTCGCGCGGATCATTGCCTTCGGGTGGGGCGACGCAGTGGATGTCGCTGTTGGTCGGTGACCGCCGGGCGCGCGAGATCCTGCTGCTCAATCGGCCGTTCAGCGCTCAGCAGGCAGCCGAATGGGGCTGGATCAACCGGGCCGTTCCGCGGGCCGATCTCGATGCCGCCGTGGCCGAATACTGCACCGAGCTGCTCGCCAAGATGCCGGAGATCGTGCGCGCCACGCGCGTCCAGCTCAACCTGTGGAAGAACCTCTCGTGGGGCATGAGCATCCAGATGGCGCGCGAGTGGCTGACCATCCACGCCGCCTCCGCTGAGGTAGCGGAGGGCCTCGCCTCGTTCCACGAGAAGCGATCGCCCGACTACGACCGCCTGCGCACCGAAATCGAGGAACAGGACAAACCCTAGACGCCCTCTGTCAGGGTACGAGCGTCGATCCAGCCGCCCTCACCGGTGGCGGCTACCACCTTGGCGTAGCCGTTGCTCTTGTCCATCACCTGGACCGGGACCCATGAGTCGATCATCCCGAGGGAAGTTTCGCGATGCGCATTGGAATAGACCATTGCGCCGCTCGGACCGACACGGCCGGTGGCCAGCCAGTCGGCTGGTGGCGTGAAGCGTGGCTTTGGTGTTTTGCCCTTCCTGAAGACCTCGCTGCTGTCTGGCTCAGCGGTGAACAGGTAAACGATGCCGATGAAGATCAGGTCAAGCCCAAGGCTCGAGATCACCGACAACAGGACCCATACGCCCACCACGAGTCGGACGATGAGATTGCCCGACACGAGCGGTCCCTTCGCGTTCCAGAACAGGAACGCCACCACGAAGGTCGCGATCGTCAACGCAACGGCGGGGAGCGTCAGAGCGCCGGGTGCGCCCATCTGATAGAGCTGGGCTGCCCGGTAGGCTGCCAGGGCGCCCCCCAGGTAGCCAAATACCGCGGTGATACGCAGGACGTTGCCTATCGCGGCCCACGCTCGAGGTCCCATGCCCGCGAATCTGGGCAACGAACGCCCCCGAGTCGATGACTCGATCGTCCCAGCGGCATAGGTAGTGGATAGACTCGACCGGCGATGGAGAGGCGCCAGTGACGGACGAGAGGACCCCCGATAAGCCGCGCGTCAAGGTCGAGGCGCAGGCCGACCAACCAGGCGTTGTCTTGCTCACGCTCGACCGACCCGAGGTCCTGAACGCGCTCGACTACCGAACCTTGGGCGAGTTGGTCGACGCACTCGAGAAGCTGGATATCGATGAGTCGGTGCGCTGTGTCGTCATCACCGGTGCGGGCGATCGGGCTTTCGCGGCGGGCGCCGACATCAAGGAGATGGCCGAGGCGACACCGGTGACGCTCTCAACAGCCAACAATTTCGCGCGCTGGGAACGGCTCAAGCGAATCCGCCTGCCTTTGATCGCCGCCGTGCACGGCTACGCGCTCGGCGGCGGCTGCGAGCTCGCCATGGCCTGTGACATGGTCGTGGCCGCGGACGACGCGACGTTTGGACAACCGGAGATCAAGATCGGCATTATTCCCGGCGCCGGCGGCACGCAGCGGCTCACTCGCGCGCTGGGCAAGGCCAAGGCAATGGAGATGATCCTGACTGGTCGCAACCTGTCGGCGCGCGAGGCGTACGAGCGTGGGCTGGTGTCCGAGGTCGTTGCGCGCGAAGAGACGCTGCCGGCAGCGCTGGCCCTGGCCGCGGAGATCGCTTCGATGCCGCCCCTTGCGGTCCGGGCCGCGAAGGAGTCCGTCAGTCGGGCCTACGAGCTCTCACTCGAGGCAGGCCTCGAGTTCGAGCGCCGCAATTTCTTCATGCTTTTCGAGTCCGAGGATCAGAAGGAAGGCATGGCCGCGTTCGTCGAGAAGCGCCCTCCCACATGGAAGGGCCGCTAAGACTCCGGTTCTATACCTAACGGGTTATCCGTCCGTAACGGGTTTGTAATGTCAGACGGTGAACCGCGGGTGGGTCTGCCTGGTAAGTGAGCGCGCCGTGTCGCGCGATTCGTCCACCACACTTACCAGGAGACCTAATGCGTTTGTCCCGAATTGGAGCGCTGGCGACGTCCGGCCTGTTCCTCGTCGCCGCGTGCGGCGGCGGATCTGGCAGCACACCCGCTGCGACCACGCACCCCGCGACCCCCGCTGCCGGCACAACGGCGCCGGCGTCGATGGCCCCCGAGTCGATGGCCCCCGAGTCGATGGCGCCCGGCTCGCCCTCAGCATCAATGGATGCTGGCGACGTTATGAGCGACGCTGCCAACCTGCGCGTCAACGTCAACTACATGTTCGGAGAGCACCTGATCCTTGCCGCCAAGGCAACCGGCGCCGCCCTTGGTGGCCGCACGGACGAGTTCAATGCCTATTCCGATCTGCTCAACAAGAACGGCACTGACATTGGTTCGGTCATTGGCCAGGTCTATGGCCCCGACGCGCAGGACAAGTTCAACGAGATCTGGTCAGCTCACAACGGCTTCTTCGTCGATTACACGACCGCAGTTGCCAACAATGACGCTGCTGCCAAGCAGATGGCGGTCGACAACCTGACCACCGTCTACGTTCCGCAGTTCAGCCAGTTCCTCGCAGACGCCACCGGCCTGGCCCTTGACGCCGTCACCGCGTTGGTTACCGAGCACGTCCAAACGACTGCCGCAATCGTCGATGCGCAGGCCGCCAGCGATTGGCCTGCTGCTTACGCCGCAATTCGCACGGCCTATGCGCACATGTCAATGATCGGTGACGCGCTTGCGCCGGCGATCGCCGAGCAGAACAGCATCTCGGGCGACGCGACGACGTCAGCCGTCGACTTCCGCACTGCCCTTGATCAGCTTCTTCAGGAGCACCTCTTCCTGGCGACGTTCGCCACCGACGCCGCAATTGGTGGCCGGACCGACGAATTCAACGCCGCGTCAGACGCGCTCAACACGAACGGTACTGACATTGGAGCCGCTCTCGGCAAGATCTACGGCGCTGATGCCCAGGATCAGTTCAACACGATCTGGTCAGCTCACAACGGCTTCTTCGTCGACTACACGACGGGTGTTGCCACCAAGGACGACGCGAAGAAGCAGATGGCCGTCCAGAATCTGACCACTGTCTATGTCCCTCAGTTCGCAGCGTTCCTCGCCAGCGCAACCGGTCTGTCGCAGGACGACCTGACAACCCTGGTTGCCGACCACGTGACCACGACGGCTGCAGTCGTCGACGCACAGGGTGCAGGCGATGCAGCAGGAGCGGCTCTGGCCGATCGAACAGCAGCGATGCACATGAAGATGATCGGTGACCCGCTTGCGGCGGCGATCGTGGCCGCCAAGCCCGACTCCTTCAAGTAAGTCGATTACCAATCTCCTCGCTCCAACTCTCCGAACGGAGCGGCGAATGAACAAGATCCTTGGCGCAATCGTAGTAATCGGTCTGGCGGCGGCATGTGCGGGACCCGCCTCGACAACGCAACCGCCCGCGGCGACGACTCAGCCATCCGCCGGGGCCGCATCGCCCGTGGCAGTTGCGGTCACTGAGCAGGATTTCAAGATCCTGCCGGCGACGATGACGGTTACATCCAATGTCGAGTTCGATGTCCATAGCGATGGCCCGACGCCGCACAACTTCAACGTCCGCGACGCGTCGGGAACGGTGCTGCTCAGCACCAAGGATCTGCGGGCTGGCGACTCGGCCTCAGTCACTGGCCAGCTCCCACCCGGCACATACACCTTCTTCTGCGCCTTTGCGGGGCACGAAAGCCTGGGCATGCACGGGACGCTGACGGTTACCGCCAACTAGCCAAGTCGCGACCGGTCAATATCCTGAGACGGACATGACCGACACAGTTCTCCACGAGACCGCAGACGGCGTCCTGACGCTGACGTTGAATCGGCCCGAGGCGCTCAACTCGTTCAACATCGAGATGAAGGAGGCGCTCCTCGCGGCGCTCAAGGACGCCGCGCGCGATCGCGACGTCCGAGTCGTCGTTTTGACAGGTGCCGGGCGCGCGTTCAGCGCCGGTCAGGATCTCAAGGAACGCCAGGCGCCCGGCGTGACTGACCTTGGCGCCGAGCTGCGTGCGCGCTACAACCCGATCGTGCTGGCCATGCGCAAGCTGGACAAGCCAGTCATCGGTGCTATCAACGGCGTGGCCGCAGGTGCCGGCATCAGCGTCGCGCTCGCCTGCGACATCCGCTTTGCCGCGGACAATGCAAGCTTCATCGAGGTCTTCGCACGCGTTGGTCTTGTCCCCGACACGGGCTCGAGCTGGTTACTGCCGCGCCTGGTGGGTTACGCGAAGGCGGCCGAAATGATGTTCACCACGGATCCCGTGGACGCCACAACGGCCGAACGGATCGGCTTGGTCAACCGCGTCGTCCCCGCCGAACGGCTGATGACAGAGACCGGGGCGCTGGCCGCGAAACTGGCCGAGGCCGCGCCCCTGGCGCTGGCCCTCGCCAAACGCGCCCTCAATCGGGCGCTCGAATCAGGCCTCGAGGAACAGCTCGAATACGAGGCCCAGCTCCAATCAATCGCGGGTCGCTCAAGGGACCATGCGGAGGGCCTGGCGGCGTTCGTCGAGCAGCGCCCGCCCAGGTTCACCGGCGAATGACGGCCTCCAGACCAGGCGACGATGAGGCGCGCATTGATCGCGTCTTCGTAGCGCTGGGTCGCATGACCCACCCCGACCTTTTGGCGATGCGCGCCGCGTGGGATGCAGGTGACTCAGATGTGCGCCAGCGGGCCTGGGCCAAGATCCGCGCACAGCTCCGCTCCGATCCAAGAGCGCAACTGGTCGAGGATGCCCGCGATCGGCTTAATACCTGGGCGAGCGAGTCGTTCATCACATGGCGAGCCGGAGCCCAGAGCTCCCAGGTCATCGTTCCGGGCGGCATCGACGAAGCTGATCTGCGGCGGGCAGTGCAACCGCCGGCGCTCGACGCGATCTCGGCGATGCTCGTCGACGAAGTGCTGGACGACGACGAGCGCGACGAGCTGCTCGAGCCGGTGCGCATCGTCACTGCGCCGGATGCTGCCGATGACTGAGCCCGAGGACGTGGCGACCACGCTCACGGTTGGCGTCGTGGGAGCCGGGACGATGGGCGCCGGGATTGCACAGGTCTGTCTTCAGGCCGGTTACGAAGTTCAGCTATTCGATGTCGATCACGCCGCGATCGAGCGTGGCCGCGCCCGCATCGCCGATGGACTGCAACGTCTCGTCGACAAGGGCAAGCTCCCGTCCGGAGGCCGCGAGCGAATGCTCCAGGCACTGCGTGACGCGCACACCCTTGAGGGTCTCGCAGAAGAGGCAGACATAGTCATCGAGGCCGCGCTCGAGGATCTCGCGCTCAAAGAGACGGTGTTTCGCGCGCTCGGCTCGGCCGAAGAGATCCCGGCCATCCTGGCCACGAATACAAGCGCCCTGAGCATCACCGACATCGGCGCTGCGAGCGGTCATGCTGAGCGCGTCATCGGCCTGCACTTCTTCAATCCGGCGCCGGTCATGCCTCTCGTCGAGGTCGTCGTCAGCGACAGCACTTCGCGCGAAACGGTGGCCCAAGCGACGCAGTTCGCGAAGGATCTGGGCAAGACGCCCGTGGTGTGTCGGGACTCTCCCGGCTTCATCGTCAACCGGGTCAATCGGCCGTTCACGCTGGAAGCGCTGCGCATGCTTGAGGCGTCGGAGGCAGGCGTCGAGCAAGTCGACCACGCCGTCCGGGCCGCGGGCTATCCCATGGGTCCTTTCGAGCTGATGGATCTCGTGGGCATCGACGTCAACCTCGCCGTCGCGACGGCGCTCTGGCACGGATTGGACGAGGCGATCCGGTTTACACCGTCATCGATTCAGCGCGAGCTGGTGGAAACGAACACCCTGGGTCGTAAAACTGGCGAAGGCTTCTACCGATACGAAGACGGCCGACCGATCGGACTGGCCTACGGAACCCCAACCCCCGGAAGCCTGCGCGACGAGGAGATCGTGTCGCGCATCGAGCTCGCGATCATCAACGAGGCATACACGACGGTTGGTGATGGCGTCGCCGAGGCCGGCGATATCGACCGCGCGATGAAGCTCGGCGCCAATCATCCGTACGGTCCGTTCGAGCGCACCGGCCAGCTTGGGATGCGCAATGTCATCGATGGCGTGCGTTCTCTCGAGGAACGATACGGCGAGCGCTACCGTCTCTCGCGCACTCTCTGGGACATCGCCTCTATCTAAGGCGTGGGCGTGTTCGCCTAAGACTTGGGCTTGTCCGGGACGAGCACTCGAGTACCGGCCGGCGGGTCGCCCGGCTTGCGCCCCAGGTTGGTCAGGCCAGGCAGCATCCGATATTGCGATGAGAACGAGTCGTGCCAGATGATGTTGCCACTGGCGTCCCTGACCGTACGCACGACGACGGAGTGGAAGCCGTCGTACCGGTCCTGAACGTGTTCCGTCACTCCGGCTGGCAGATCGTCCGTGTAGACGTAGTAGGCCGGTGCCTTGACGAGGTTCGTGATCACAGGTTCGGACAGCTTCACGGTCCGTCCGTCGTCGACGCCCCAGATCTCGAAGATGACCTTTCGTTTGAGGCCCTGAGCGCGAATCACGATCGGATGGTCCATATCGTTGACAAACTTGACGTCCTGGCCGTCGCTTTGCCCCGTGGAGAAGACCGTCGCGTCAAGCCCAACCGGATAGCGCGGGATGTAAACGGCGTGGTTGTGGCGCTCGACGATCTTCAGGCCGGCACGCAGCGCGGCGTTGAATAGCGTCGTCGAGGCTGAGCACATGCCTCCGCCCGGGATGCCCTTCGCTGGATCGAGCACGAATTGGCCGTTCTTGATGTACGCGCCCTTTGCATAGGGCGGGACCGTGACCGGCACGATCGCATCGATGAACTGGAACAGCTGCCCTGGCTTGACGACCGTCTCGTTGATGCGCTTGGCCGGGACGGTGATGTTGACGCCGTTGCCATTGAGTACGCCGGGAATGAAGTGAGTGGTCCAGCTGGCCAGCAACTTCATGCCTGGCGGCACGCTCGGCGACGATGTTGGCGTCGGAGTGGGTGTTGCCGTGGCAGTAGATGTTGGCGTTGGCGTGGGCGTTGAGCTGGGCGTCGGAGTTGAAGTTGGCGTCGATGAACGTGTGGATGTCGGCGTGGCCGTTGGCGTCGGAGAAGGCGTCGGTGACGGTGTCGATGTCGTCGTGGGAGTTGTACTTGGCGCGGGCGGGGCTGTCAGCGTCGCTATGACCGTCGCCGATTCGGTCGGCTCCAACGTCGGAGTTCGAGCGTCCGTGGGTCCAGGGGTGACGAGAACCGTGGGCAGGGCGACGACCTCAGTGGGCGGCGGCGTGACGGTGATCGCCGTATCGCACGCGGTGACCACCACCAGCGCAATGACCACCCCGAAAACCCATGAGAACCGAGTCACGCCCACCTCAAATGAATGTCTGACCGTGGGACGCAGCGTAGCCCGTGAAAGTTACGCGTGTGAACCGGTGCACGAGGAAATCGTCCACGAGACGGCCCGAACCTGGTCGAGATTCTGCTTCGAAGACCTCTGCGGTACCAGTCTGGTCCAATTCAGGCGTGACTATTGGGGCATGCCGTTGCAAATAGGCACCGCTCCTAATATGCATTCATGCCACGGGAGATGAATCGTCAACTGCGCGAAGCGTGGATCGTCAGCGCCGTCCGAACACCGGTCGGCCGCTACGGCGGTGCTTTGGCGCGCGTCCGACCGGACGATCTTGCCGCCACCGCCATCAAGGCCGCCGTCGAGCGCTCAGGCGTAAATCCAGCAGACATCGATGACGTGATCTTGGGTGCCGCCAATCAGGCGGGCGAGGACAACCGCAATGTCGCGCGCATGGCAGCTCTTCTGGCCGGCCTCCCGGTTGAAGTCGGTGGCCAGACGGTCAATCGGCTGTGCGGCAGCGGCCTCCAAGCGATCAACACTGCCGCTCACGCGATCATGGCCGGCGACGGCGACGCGTTCGTGGCCGGCGGTGTCGAGTCGATGACCCGAGCGCCGTACGTGATGGCCAAGCCGGAAGCCGCCTATGACCGCGGCAACCGCGAGATGTACGACACCACCCTCGGCTGGCGCTTCACCAACCCGCGCCTGGCCGAGATGTATCACCCCTTCTCGATGGGCGAGACCGGCGAAAACGTCGCTGACCAGTGCGGCGTTTCACGCGACGACCAGGATGCGTTCGCGCTCCTCTCACATCAGCGCGCCGTGGCCGCGATCGAGGGGGGGCGTTTTCAGAACCAGATCGTGCCGGTGATGGTGCCCCAGGCGAAAGGTGATCCGCTTGAGGTCACGCGCGACGAGCACCCACGCGCCGACACGAGCATGGAGGCCCTGGCGCGGCTACGGCCTGCATTCCGATCCAGCGGCAGCGTCACAGCCGGCAATAGCTCGGGCATCAACGACGGCGCGAGCGCAACCGTCCTGGTTGAGGCTGGATATGCGCACGAGCATGGCCTCAAGCCACTTGCCCGCGTGGTCAGCACCGCAGTTGCCGGCGTCGATCCGTCCGTGATGGGCCTCGGCCCAATTCCGGCGACGCGCAAGGCGCTGGAGCGCGCAGAGCTTGATATTGGGGATCTCGATCTCATCGAGCTGAATGAGGCCTTTGCCAGCCAGTCGATCGCGGTCATGCGTGAACTGCGACTCGACCCCGACAAGACCAACGTGAACGGCGGCGCAATCGCCCTGGGACATCCCCTGGGCATGAGCGGCGCGCGACTCATCACCATGCTCAGCCACGAGCTGCAGCGCCGCGGCGGCCGTTACGGCCTGGCGACGATGTGCATCGGCGTGGGTCAGGGCATCGCCACAATAATCGAGCGCATCGACGGTAGGGAGACGGTCGACTGAAATGGACAACGACCTGATGGCTCGGCGGCTTCGGCCGCCCTCGCAGCCGGCACGACCAATGAATGGTCACTCGGCGTCCCCATCGGCCACGGCGCCGTGGGCCTCGCGCCCCGCCCTTCCCGATCCCGCGCCGCGCGCCTCGGTTCCTTGGGATCGACCTGATCCCGAGCCGTGGCCGCCCGCATCGGAGGACGAGATGTCCGCCGAGGCCTGGCCTCCCGAGAGCGACGCGGTTGCTGATGCCACCGAAACGGAAGCCGTCGCCAACGTCTCCGAAGCGGACGCCGTTGCCGAAGCTCCGGAGACCGAGGCTTTCGTCGAAACCGTCGCCGACGCCCC